>DAOVEE010000271.1 GCA_030669135.1 Candidatus Bathyarchaeota archaeon
TCATCGACTCTTACGTGAAAAGAAAGTCATATAAAAACCTCGTAAAAGAATTTTAACCAAAAATTTGCCCACTGATCAGGTGTTAGATTGACTCAGCTGTTTCCAGGTTCACCGCTCTCAAAGGAGAATCCCAATGAGCAACCAATGAAAGGTTTGTTGCCTTATATTCGATGGGCAGATCCATTAAAACAAGGATAATAACGCATACTCATCGTGGAAAAGTGATAGGCAGCCATGACGGTTACCCTCGAGCCCCCTCCAGGGGATCACTGATATACGCCGTGACGCCGATCCTACCCAGGTGACGAATAAATGCACAAGAGGATAGGCATCCTCGGGGGGTTGACGGCCGAGTCAACGGTGCACTACTACCAGCACATATTCAAGACGTACGAGGAGCGGCACGGCGACCTGGGGTACCCAGAGATGATCATCTACGACGTCAGCTTCCAGAGGTTCGCCGACTGGATGAGCGTCGAGGACTGGGACAGCATCGAGGAGGCGCTACTGGACGGCCTCAAGAGGCTGGACGCAGCGGGCGCCGACTTCGCGGTCATAGCCACCAACACGATGCACCTACTCTACGACAGGCTCGAGTCGAGGTCCCCGATACCGCTCATCAGTATCGTCGACGCCACAGCGGAAGCCGTCAAGGAGGAGGGGCTCACGGTGATCGGGCTCCTGGGAACCCGGTTCACCATGGAGAAGCCCTTCTACGTAGACGGCCTGAAGAGGCATGGAATCGAGGCGCTCGTGCCAGATAAAAACGAGAGGGAGTACATAAACAGGGTCGTGTTCCAAGAGCTAGCCAAGGGGAAGCTCCTCCAAGAGTCCCGCGACAAGTACCTAGAGATCATAGACCGGTTGATGGAGAAGGGCGCCCAGGGAATAGTGCTGGGGTGCACCGAGATACCGCTCCTCGTCAGACCCGAGCATACGGACGTGAAGCTGTTCGACACAGCCGTCATCCACGCCGAGAAGGCTCTACGGTACGCGGTTGAAGGCTAGCCAGACCTAGCTTGCCTTGAAAGTCACGAACTCCCCGGCGCGTCTCAGCTGCGGAGTCCCCCCTCCCTCCGACAGTATCCGCATCGCCATGTCGGCGTCACGTATCCGTATGCCTCCGACGTAGTCGGCGCCCCTTCTGAACAGCGGCTCCGGGAGACAGCTTGCAGTCGGGCCGACTATGGCGACTGTTCTGGCGTCCCCCGCTAGCTCGAGAAGTCGATCCAACGTGCCGTTAGCCAGGGCGCTCCCGGTTATGACGGCGACGTCGGCTTCAGGCACCAGCTGCTCGCAAGCCGTGTCGGGGAGCACGCCCTCCTCCCTGTGGGGGCTCCTCTCCAATATGTAGAGCATCTTGGCTCTAGACGTGAAGACAGGCTTGAAAGGTTTGATGTTACCCACCATGACGACGGTGTCCTCCCGGGTCACCTCCACCACCTCGATGAGGTTCCTCTCCTCCACCAGGTATCTGGCAGGCTCCTTCTCGAACACGATCTGTGAAAGCGCGTTCAGAGCCGAGACGCCGATGACGCGCTCGATGAAGTCCCAGGACTCGATCATGCCGAGGAACTCCGTCACGGGTCTCCCCGCCAGCGTGCCCGCGTCCTGAAGAACCTCGCAGCACTCCAGCGCGGCCTCGGATGTCAGGGTGTTGCAGACGCCTACATGGCCGGTGTCAAGCTTTAGACCGGAGTAGCCTAGCCCAAGGCACACCCTCTCGACGCGGATCTCGTCTATATCCGGTATCTCTTTCATCAGCGCGTCCCTGACCTCGGATAAGATGTCTGTCATATTCTCTTCCCTCTGGTTCTCCATAATCATCTACTATAGGTGTCTCCGTCCTGTTTACTTTTATGTCTTAAAATATGGGTGAGGAAGTAGAATCTACTTGGGTGACTATGCATGGACGCCGCCGAGGAAATAGCTGAACACGTAGCCGGCACCGCCCCCACGGATATTCCGGACAGCGCCGTATCCGCCGCGAAGAAGGTGGTAACCGACCTCTTCGGCGTGATCATCGCAGGCTCCTC
>DAOVEE010000128.1 GCA_030669135.1 Candidatus Bathyarchaeota archaeon
CCAAGCCGAGTGCATGCTAGCGGGCACGATTCCGGTCAACACGATCATAGACCCCGCGGGCTTCCATGACGCGCAGCCCAGACACCAGGTCGTCGAGGACACCGACGAGAGTGCGAGGACCTACCTTACCCACTGGCTGAGCGGACTCTACCCGTCCAGCATGGTGCGTCCGTCTCTGGAGTTCGCCCAGATGATAGCCCAGACCATGCTGGAGGACCTCAGGGAAGACTCGTTCCACTTGCTGGTCAGCCACGACACGTGGGTCGCGGCGCTCATGTTCCACTGGTTCGGGTTACCGCCGCCACGCGGCTGGGTTAACTTCCTAGACGGCTTCGTCGTAGAGCTGAGACCCTCCGCCCCGACCCTGATAACCAAGGAGGGAGCCGTGGAGACTAGGCTCCCAGACTGGTTAAAAAAAAATGCTCAACACATAGAGCTAGACCCCCGCGAAAAACGCCTAATTCCAAGTAACTAAGAACACCAACCATGACCCAAATTTTTTTTCCCCATATGACCAGTAACCTAACACAAACACCCAGAAAAGCCCTCGATCATACCCAAAAAAACGCTTATTCCTAGTAACCAAGAAAAATCGATTCGTTAGGTCGCTGAAAATACCCTCAAAAAAAGAGGGCAAAAAAAAGAAACCAGTTTCATCAACCCCACGACCACTGTCGCCCACACACCTTAAATCAGCCTCGAAGAACGAGGAAACCATGAGGCTCAAGGTGGTGAAGCCCCACAAAGCGTCCTTCGACTACAACGTCGTCTTCAAGAAAGGCGACAGTGTCAAGGTGGGACGCGAGGACCCCGAGATGCCCGGCTGGTACTGGTGCAAAGACAAGAACGGAGTCGAGTCGTGGATACCAGAGGAGTACCTCAGCATCGACGGCGAGGAAGGAACCATAACCACTGACTACGACACCAAGGAGCTAACCGTCGAGCCGGGGGAAGCCTTCGAGTACGTCACCGAGGTAAAGTACTGGACCCTCTGCAGAGACCAAGACAGGGAAGGCTGGATACCAACCCAGAACCTAGAGCCAACCCAATAAATAAACCGCGGCAGCGACGCATACCCAGACATGGAAGACTGCGAGCAGCTAAACCTCCGCCGCCTCGAAGGCAGCTACCTCAAGTTCATCGTGGAGAACCACGCAGAGCTCGGCCTCCTCGAACACGTCGAGGATTGCACCACGTGCAGGGAACACGTCAAGAAGCTTGTAGAGACCGGCGGCCTCTCAGCCGACTTCGGCAACCTCTTCCAGAGAGAAGCAGACGACCAGACTGCGCCTCAGTTCACCGACCACCGCGACCCCGAGAACTTCATAGACGCCCGCATCCAGTGGAGGAAAAGCAGGCTCACGGAGCTCAACGAGAGCGCGGAGGCCGAGCTGGAGGACCTCCGGAAAAGGATCAGCCCCTAGGGCCCAGCTTCTTCTCCAGACCCTCTATGGCCTTCTGGTAGTCGCTCCACATCCTTCCCCCCGACACGCCGCCGTCCACCACCAACGCGTGGCCGTTGACGAAGCCTGAGTCGTCGCTCGCCAACCAGAGAGCCGCTTTAGCGATGTCGTCTGGATGCCCCGGCCGCCTGATTGGCTGGGCATCCCTGAACGCCTCGGTTATCACACCCAGCTTGCCATCGGCCTCCCCGAGGGGCACCCCCCTCGCACGGGCGATCATGGGGGTGGGTATGAACCCCGGGAGAACACAGTTCACCCTAACGTTGTCCTCCCCCAGCTCCATGGCCACCGACCTCGTGAGCTGCACCACCCCAGCCTTGGCGGCGCTGTAGACATGGTTCCCGTAGCCAGTTCTCACGGCGGCGACGCTCGCAGTGTTGATGATGCTTCCGCCCCCCTGGGCCCGCATAACCGGCGCGGCGTGCTTGATACCGAGGAAGACGCCCCTGAGCAGCACGGCGACCGTCCTGTCGAACGCCTCCACCGTGACAGACTCGATGGGGCCCACCGCCCCCGCGATCCCCGCGTTGTTAAACATGCAGTCGAGGCGGCCATACACGTCAACAGCGTGGGAGACAGCGGCCTCGACATCATCCTCCCGGGTCACGTCCACATGTACATACTCTACACCCAGCTCGGACGCCAGCCTCCCACCCCTCTCGTCCTGAACGTCGGCGACCACCACCTCTGCGCCCTCGGCGGCGAACAGCCTCACAGAAGCCTCCCCGATGCCAGAGGCGCCGCCGGTGATCACCGCCACCTTACCTTCAAGCCTACCCATAGAACACCGTGGAATACTTGGCATAACAAACATAAAACAGGGATGAAAAAGGAGGCTACTCGGGGTGCAGCTCCACCACCAGCCAGGCCTCGACGCATATCCAGCCAGGGTGGTGAACCGGCAGCGCCGCCCGCGCAGGCCTGCCCTCGTAGTCGCCCCATATCTCAACCAGGAGATCAGTGAACCCGTTGAGCACCTTGGGCTGATCCATGAAGCCCTCCGCGCTGTTAATGAACCCCACGACCTGGAGCACCTGCTTTATCCTGTTGAGGCTACCCAGCTGCTTCTTGAGCTGAGCCAGGCAGTTCATCGCGGTCTCCCGCGCACCCTGGTAGCCCTCCTCGACGGTGAGGTCCTTGCCCACCATACCGCGTTTCGTGGTGGTGAAGGGCCCCTGGCCGCAGCTGAAGGCGATGTTGTCGGCCCACTTGGCTCCGATGTAGTTACCCTTGGGCGCCGGGGCCTCCGGTAGCTCTATGCCGAGCTCCTTGATTCTCTCTTCGACGTTCATACAGGAAATAGAGGAGGATGCACGATATAGACTTTCGCAGACACCGTTGTGCAAGAAGCGGCTTAAATAGAGGTACGGAAAATGCAACACAATGACTCAGGGAAGGCTTGGCGCGCTCCTGGAGGCGCTCCTCGTGACGTTCCTCTGGTCGACCAGCTACATACTCACCAAGATCGGGCTCACAGAGATCAGCCCACTCGTGCTGGTCTCTCTCCGCTACGTCGTCGCGTCCCTCGTCCTCGTCCCCGTGGCTGTGCTGCGAGGTGAACACAGGGCTCTTGACAGGCGAGCCGCCCTTAAACTGGTGTTCCTAGGCATAACAGGCTACTCCGTTGCACAGGGGTTACAATGCGTCGGCCTATACCACCTCCCCGCGGTCACGGTGACGTTCATCCTCAACTTCACCCCAGTCATCGTCCTCACTCTGGGGCTCGTATTCCTGAAGACCACGCCGACCCTACGGCAGGTAGCCGGGATCGCCCTCGTGGTCGCCGGCGCTTACATATACTTCGGCGGAGTGCCCGCCGACAGCCTCACCGGCGTGATTATGACCCTCGTCTCGGGGCTGGGGTGGGCCGCGTACCTGGTCGCCGGCCGAGCCTTCTTTAAGCCGGGAGAGATCGGCCCCCTAGGATTATCGGCGTTCGCCATGGGCGTAGGCACCGTCTTCATAGCCGGCTCGGCCTGGGTCTACGAGGGCTTCACCGCGCTGAGCCTCGGCGGCTGGGGAATAGTGCTCTGGCTCGGGGTGGTGAACACCGCGGCCGCATTCTTCCTGTGGAACCACGCACTCCAGAGGGTGGAAGCCTTCGAGATCTCGATCCTGCAGAACACGATGCTGATCCAGATAGCGATACTGTCCATGATATTCCTAGGTGAGAAGCTCACTGCGTCGAAGATGCTCGGGATGGCAGCGGTCTTCGTGGGCGTCTTGATCGTGCAGCTTTCCGGTCTCAGAGGTGTGGGCAGAAGCTGAACTCCCGGTTCTCCATCAACGTGAACCCCAGCTCGGTGAGGCCGACGCGCCCATCAAGGAGCTCCACGTAGTCCAACGCTTCAAGGTACGCCGTGTCCTCGCGCAGCCTCCCCGCGTCGATGAAATCCAGCGACCTCATGCCCTCCAAGCTCACCGTGCCTCCACCCGAAGCCCGGTGCCTGTAGAGCACCTCCATGATGATGCGCCTGTTTTCCTCGGCTGACGCGTCCACGGATACGGTTCACACCCGGCGGATTATAGGGTTTACCGCGGGTGAAACAGGGGTTCCAGTTCTGAAACACCGCGTCCACGGGGTTCCTTATGGTATACTTACGCCTTAGGGTCTTCCGGTTAAAAATGAAGACGAGAACCAAAACCCTCCTGGTGATGGCCCTCATAGTGGCCTCGGTCCTCACGGCAATACCGGCAATGGCCGCCGCAGAGGACGACACAACCCCCCAGCCCGAGGCTTTTGTTAATCGGGCCCAGCGCGTGCAGCGCATCCAGCAGTCCCTGAAGGCTAAGATACAGAACAGGCTGCAGTTGGCGGAGCCCGAGCCCATGGACCTCGACGACCTCAGCGAGGACGAGATCGATGACAGGATCAGCGCCGCAGAGGACGCCCCGGCTGTAGAGGACGGCGACACGGCGACCCCGCTGTGGATAGCACGCGCCCATGGCTCCTCGTGGCCCCTAGGCGACGCGGACGTAGAGGAGTCCAACCTGGCTACCCCAATAGGCACAGTGTTCGCGGCCACAAAGGTCAAGACGACGGAGTACGGCACCGTCTACGACATCGTCTGGGGCATCATAGGCCACAACGGTGAACGCGTCGGCGTCAAGGGAGTAGCCGTCCTAGGCAGCGACGGCGTGTTCGTGATGAAGCTCCAGGGCGACGACCTGAGCCTCGGCGCCATCGGAAGAATAGGCAGAGCGCGACTCGGCGTAAGGCTGGCCATGAAAGGCTACATGAGCCACGACGGAGAGATATACGGCTTCCACATGAAGGGCAACGCCCACCCCATCGGCCTCGGCTGGAGAAACGTCCAAACCCAGAGCACGGAGGCCCTGACCCCAAGCAAGAGCGCCAAAGCAAGGCCCATGGCCTCATCCTCCTAAACCCCTTTCTTTTTTCTCAATGCTTTTTTAGGCGACTATCACCTTCTTCTGATTCACTCGGTGAAGCAGATGGCTTGGAGAGAGAAATACGTCGGATGGTACAGGCTGGTCGAAGAGGAGCTCAGCGGGCTAGTTCCCAGCCTCAGCGAAAGAGAAGTCATGGAGAACGTGTCCACTGAAGACGCATTGATTGTACCCCTAGGAGGACCGAGCCAGTCCGACGAAAAGCCGCTCCCGAGCCTCCATATGCGGCTAAGAGACCAGGGGCTGGAGTTGGCCATATTCTATGAGGCCAAGAAGAGCGTCGAACACTTAGAGAACATCTTCAGGGATACCCACCGGGAGGAGCATGAGAGGCTGTTCACTCTGCTCGGTGGGCTCCACGCAGGGTACGAGACCAAGCTATACAGTAGGAGCGGGGAAGGCTCCGACCCGGAACTTATAAGAAGATATCTGAGCTCAAGGCTGGACGGGCAGCTTCTTAGAAGGCTTCTGGAGGAGGACGACGAGCTGCGAAAAGGAGG
>DAOVEE010000260.1 GCA_030669135.1 Candidatus Bathyarchaeota archaeon
GATCTTGACGACGAACCAGCCGTCAGGCTTCAACAGCCTGTCAGCGATGCGGAGCGCGATCCGGGCCAGGTGGATCTGCCTGTACTGGTCCACGTCCCACTCGCCTATGATGTCGGGCGCCATGTCGCTCAGAACCACGTCTGCCTTGCCTTCGAAGCACCCGAGAACCTCCTCCTGGACCGCGGGGTCCCTGACGTCCCCTACCATGGTGACTATGTTGGTCTCCCAGAGGGGCTTGATCTCGTCCAGGTCCACCCCGACGACCAGCCCGTCCTCCGGGATGAACTTGGCGGTGACTTGAAGCCAGCCGCCGGGGGCTGCGCCGAGGTCCAGCACATAACTGGCCTCGTCGAAGACGCCGAACTTGTTCTGTATCTGCTTGAGCTTGTATGAGGCGCGGCTCCTGTAGCCCTCCTCTTTGGCGCGTCGATGGTAGTGATCGTTCTTGCGCTCTTGTATCCACCTGTTCGGCATATCTACGGGCAATATAATTTGGGCGTTAATGAAGGTTGCCCGGAAACCCAGTAAAATCAGTTTTACCTACGTTCGCTGTGAGCCGAAGCATCCGCTTGGAAGTGATCCGTTAGTTATTCATTTATTAAAAGCCGTTCCCATGAATCCATTCATATGAGCAAATCGGAAGAGAACCTGAAAGCAGCGTTCGCCGGCGAGAGTCAGGCTAACCGAAAGTACCTGGCCTTCGCGAAGAAGGCGGACGAGGAAGGGTACCCGCAGATCGCTAAACTGTTCAGGGCTGCCGCCGCCGCCGAGACGGTGCACGCCCACAACCACCTGAGGGTCATGGGCGGCATAAAGTCCACGGCCGAGAACCTCCAGAAAGCCATCAACGGCGAGACATACGAGTTCAAGGAGATGTACCCCGAGTTCCTCAAGGTTGCCGCCGAGGAAGGGGAGAACCAGGCCTCGTGGAGCTTCAACGTCGCCAACGAGGTCGAGAAGATCCACGCAGGGCTATACGAGAAGGCCGCCGAGAGCCTGAAGAAGAATCAGGACATGCCCCACGTGGACTACTACGTCTGTAAGGTGTGCGGCAACACCGTGGAGGGGTCTCCGCCGGAAAAGTGCCCCATCTGCAACGCCCCCGCGAAGAGCTTCTTAAAGATGGACTAACCATCTAACACTTTTTTCAGCTCGCCGATGGACGCGTCCGTCTTTATTGCCCTGTCCCCGTAATGGGTCCTATCCACCCTGTAGCCGGCTTCGCTGATCCTCGTCAACGCTTCCTCGGTCGCCATGGATCTAGCTCCCAGCTGGGAGCAGACCGCGTCTATGTCATAGAACCACGGCGGGTACCCGTGCTCGTCCCTCACCATCTGGATGAGCGTCACAGCCTTCGCGCCCACCATGTAGTCCAGGGTTGCTGAGTCCTCCAGCATCCGTGACAGGTATTCGGGGTCGGCCTGCTCCCCCAGCCACAGCGGCCCCGCGACCCTCGTCTCAGAGCCACACGACTCGCATCTCTCCGCCTTGTTGTCCTTCGAAGCCGTCCTGTGGAGGCACCTTGGGCAGTACTTGAGGTACCCCATCTGCGCGAGCTGGCCGTCGGCGCGTCGTTTCCCCTTGTCGAGCCTGCTATAGACCCGGATATAGTGGTCCGAATAGTAGGAGAATAGGGGTGTCGCCGCCCTCTCATGCACGGCAGCCTGCCTTACGAGCGCCCCCGTCAGCAGCCGCAGTGCCGTCTCGTGGCAGAACTCGCCTGCAAGCGGCCTCCCCCCGTACTTTCTTATGCACGCCCAGGGGTTCACCCCGCACAGCGGCGCCATGTCGGTCGCGGTGAGGGCGAGGACCCCGTGGTTGTTCACTGAGCGTACGGCGGTGTCGATGAACGGGGCGGGTGACCCGTAGGGGTCCACGTCGACGTAGTCGAACCGTCCCCCAGGGTAGCAGTGGAGAGACAGGAGGAGGTTGGCGTCGAGGAGCCGGACGCTGACCCTACTCGACACGCCGTTCCTTTCGGCGTTGACCTCTCCCAGTTTGACGGCGCTGGGGCTCAGATCCCCCATCACGACCCGTTCGACGTCGTCGACCTCGAGGGCGAGCCTGATCCCCCTGACGCCGCTGCCGGCCATGGGCTCACAGGCGTCTACCCCTCGGCCTAGATCCCTCTGATGGGCTCGCAATACTAGGACC
>DAOVEE010000165.1 GCA_030669135.1 Candidatus Bathyarchaeota archaeon
CGGTCTCGTTGAGGCAGTGCAGCGCCCAGAGATACGAGCCCCTGATCCGTATATGGGACCTGTTCTCGCATATCACGTGGGTTCTCCTTAGCTCCGAGTCGACCATGGCTAGGCTTGAGTTCTTTACCCGGAAATAGAACATGTTGTCCAGGGCTACTATGCTGGAGTTGTGGATCTCTATTGACGCGCCCTCCTCCAGAAGGATGCCGTGCTCGTAGTACCCTGTGTGGTTGAATATTATCTTCGAGTCTATGAGGACGAGCGTGCCTCCCTTCTTCACGACTATGTCCGCCGGGGGCTCCAGTGTTTCTCCCTTTATCGTGTGTTCACATCCCTCTATGACGAGGTCAGGGGTTGGGCTCGGGTCCCCCGGGACCTGTCCTCCGGTTGACGTCGAGAAGGCTACGGTCATCGACGATAATATTATCGAGACTAGGAACAGGTGGAGGGCAGTCTTGACGCTCCATCCGACTGTTCGTTTCATATGACTGTGTCTCCGGTCATGCAGATTGCTGTATAGGTTTTATTTACCTGTCTCATGTTTTTAATGATTCTTTAAATATTCAGGTCTTTTTCAATAGTTTAGATGGGTGCGTTTACACGAAGAGTAAACTTTTTTCACTGACGCCGTTGATGCTCGCAGTCTTGTGTCTAGGGATAAGTCAAGCTGCGTTTGTTTTAGGTTCCGAAGGCTCGCCGATACTCCAAGACACGACCGTCATCGACGAGGATGCCACCATCGCCGGCGACCTCGTCCTCGATGGTAACAGGTCGTTGAGGGTTGAGAACTGCAGCTTAGATGTCGAGGGCAGAGTATCAATCTCAGGGGGTTCGCGTCTCATGCTCAGAAACGCGAAGATGAGGCTGATAGAGTCGGGGCAACCGGATTCAGGGACGCCTAGTTACTGGTTCGACGTCAGGGGTAACTCGACCCTGCAGGCGGTGAACGTGACCATAGAGACCACGACCTTCCACAGCTTCAGGATAAGGGTCTCTGACACGGCTACCCTGAGCTTCCGGGACGTCTACTCCATGGAGTGGTATGGACTCACCTGCGACGGGGACTCCAGCGTCGCCGTCGATGACTCGACCTGCTGGTCCATGTTTCACATGAGCGGCTCCAGCGTCCTCAGGGTCTCGGATTCAAGGATTTTCGGCGTAAACGTCACCGACGGAGCCGAGGCGTGTCTCGAGGGGGTCTACGCTACCTCCGCCTCCGTGTCCGGCGGGGGCTCTCTTCTTCTCCGGAACTCGACGATAGGCTCGGACACGAGGGGGCTGGAACTCGGTTTCGACGAGGGCACGGAGCTCACCCTGGCAGGCTTCCCCGCGTCGCCGACCGGGATAGATTACAGGTACTGCGACCGCTGGTCTCTGCAAGGAGACAACGACGTCACTGCATCGGGTCTTAACGTCACTCTTGACCGGGTCTACTTCAGGCATGTGCGGTTCAACGTAGAAGAGGGCGCCAATGTGAGGATGATCAACCTGGACGCCCCCGTGGAGATCACCTGCAGCGACGACGCCTTAGAGGTGGTTGACTCATCCATCGAAGGCATCAAGCTGGAGCGTGGCTGCGCCTTGTCCGCCGAGTACGTTGTCTTGTCGTGGCTGAAGGCGTCGATGGGCTCGTCGGCGACGTTCAGAGGGTCAGAGGTTCAAACGTCAGAGTCCCGTAACAACAGCGTCGTCTCGTATTCGTCGTCCACAGTGGGCTCGCTGAGCGGCGGCGAAGGGGCGGTCATGATTCTATGTAACGCGTCACTCCCTGAACAACTATACGTCGACGACGACGCGGTCCTGATCCACTCTCCGCACCCCATCTCAGCCACCCTGCTGGGCTACGAAGTGGAAGAGGGCGCGTTGGAGCTGGGATTGGACCCGGTTCTCGTGGACGGCGCCGAGTTGACCCTTGTGCTGAACAGGGACCGGGTCAGGCAGAGAAGGGACTTGAGTATACTGCTCGACGGCGAGTCAGTCGGCTACGAGGCACTCGATGAGAAGGACCTGACCTATTTTTCGCTCCAACTGCCTCCGGGCGTCCGCCGTCTCTCTGTTGCCCTCGGGTCTCCGCCTCCGGAGCGGGTGCCTTTCATCCAAACTCTGCTGGGGCAGCGTCTGGTTTCCTTATTATTGATAATACTTTTAGTGGTATTTGTGCTGTTGACTTGGAGGTGAAACGCTGAACATGGTTCCTGGCTTCCCGGGTTGTCGTAGACGGGAGTGGGTCGTCTTTCTGGTTCTCGTATCCGCCGCAGCCTTCCTGGCGCCGGCGGCGAGGGGCTGTACCACCGTTCTCGCGGCGGGGAACGCCACCGTGGACGGCTCCATAATAGTCGCGAAGAACCGTGACCTCTCCGAGTACGAGGTGCAGTGGCTGTACAGGGTTCCCTCCATGCACCACGCCCCCGGAGCCACCGTGAGTCTGCAGTACATCGAGATCCCTCAGGCGGAGACGACGTGGGGCTGGGTGGGGTCGAAGTCCTATGACAAGAAGTGGGGCGTGGGGATGGGGATCAACGAGTGGGGGGTCGTGGTAGCGGACAACGACGCCTCCACCAGGGAGCCCCTCATGGGCGAGGCGGGGCTCCACGACAACGACGTCTGCCGCCTTGTCCTAGAGCGCTCCAGGACTGCTTACGAGGGGGTTCAGCTCGTCGGCTCCCTGATCGAGATGTATGGGCACTCGTATGTCGGGCAGATCTACTGGATAGTCGACCCGGGGGAGGCGTGGATCGTCGAGTGCGCGGGGCGCCACTGGGCCGCCGTCAAGGTGGAGGACGGTGTCGCCGTGAGGGCGAACCAGTTCCAGATAACGACTAGCTGGGATGAGGGGAGCGACGACCTCATAGAGTACGCGGTGGACCAGGGCTGGTGCGAGTCGGCTGACGACTTCAACTTCGCGGAGTGCTATTCCCGTAGGGGCTACCCCTACAGGAGTTCCCAGACCCGGCTGGAGCGGGGGCTGGACCTCCTGGGCAATAAAATGGGTTCGCTGACCCGGGAGGACCTGATGGAGGTGCTCTCGGACCACTACGAGGACACCCCCATGTACAGGTCGCCCCACGGAAACGATCTGTACAGGACCATATGCAGCGGGAGGACGGTCTCGGCGATGGTGGTCCAGCTGGACCCCGGTCTCCCCTCCGAGATGCAGGTGATGTGGTACTGTATGAGCAGCCCCTGCGTAGGCGTGTTCATGCCCGTGTACGCCAACGTCTCGACGGTGCCGGAGCCCTATCTCATGGGGGAGGGACCTGAGAGCCTTTCGGGGTACGACGAGGAGTCCGCCTGGTGGGTCTTCAAGAGGCTGCAGCTGTCGGTGGATGAGGCTTATGGCGAGCGGCAGCCGGTTGTCAGGGAGCGGTGGGACGAGATCTATGCCGCGGCCTCCATTGAGGTGGAGGAGATGGAGGAGGTTCTCTTGGGGCTTTACAGGGATGGCGAGGTGGCGGAGGCTAGGCGGCTGATGGATGCGCTGGTGGAGGAGAGGTTGATGGAGGGCTACGGGTTGGCGGTGGAGACGGTGAACGGGTTTTCGGGCGGCGAGGAGCCGGAGCCCGCGGAGGCGGTGGAGGGAGAGGAGGATAAGACGCTCGTCTATCTCGGCGTCGTGGGGCTCATGCTGTTGATCGGCGGCGTACTCGTGGTTTACATCATGAGGGTTGGGGGCGGACATTGAGTTGATGTGTCAAGGGTTTAAGTCCCGCGGATTCACTGTACCCGTGTGAGGTTCAACAAACTAGTACCGGAGATAAGCGTCACAGACATGGAGGAGAGCCTCCGGTTTTACACGAAGATACTTGGGTTCAAGGTGGAGTACAGCCGCCCAGAGGACAGGTTCGCCTTCCTGTCCCTCCAGGGAAGCCAGCTCATGGTCGAGGAGATCAACCACAACTGGGACACGGGGGAGCTGGAGCGCCCCTATGGGCGGGGCGTCAACCTCCAGATCGAGGTCGA
>DAOVEE010000032.1 GCA_030669135.1 Candidatus Bathyarchaeota archaeon
GAATCTCGCCTAGGTCCACCGGCTCAGGAATCTCCGGGTCCTCGATCTTCGGCGGAGCCCAGTTCGTCTCCCGCTCCAGCCGCGGCGGGTTGAACAGCGTCTCCAGCACGATGTTCCCCACCTCGATCCCTTGATAGTTGAGCCTCGCGAGACCCGACTCGTCGTACACGCCGAGGACCGTGGCCTCCACCTGCTCGTCGCCGAAGATCTGCAGCACCTTCTCCAGGTTCCCTGGGGGCACCGCCAGCAGCATCCGCTCCTGGCTCTCGCTGATCCATATCTCCCACGGCGCCGCCCCTTCAGTCTTCAGCGGCACCCTGTCAAGGTACACCTCGACGCCGAGCCCGTAACGGTCCGCGGTCTCGCAGACACCGCAGCTCAGACCCCCGCCGCCGATGTCCGTTATACCGGACCCTAGTTTCAGGTCGCTGATCTGCTTCACCGCCCGCTTGATCTTCTCCTCCTCGATGGGGTTCGCGATCTGCACCGCCGGCCTGCTCACCTCCTCGCTCTCCTCCGTAAGCTCAGCCGACGCGAAGGTGACTCCGTGGATGCCGTCGAGCCCAGTCCTTCCGCCGGCGAGCACAACGTTGTCACCGGCCTTCACGTCCCTGATGTACTGGTCCTTGGGGAGCACCCCCAGGCAGCCGCAGTACACCACGACGTTCCCCGTGTAGTCCTCGTCGAACACCGTTGCCCCGTTCACCGTAGGGATGCCTATGCTGTTCCCGTAGCTCCCTATGCCGTCCACGACGCCCCTGAACAGGTAGAGCGGGTGCTTCATACCCTCCGGCAGCCTCTCGTAAGGATGGTCCAGGGGCCCGAAGCAGAGCACGTCAGTGTTGGCGATGGGGTCCGCCCAGACGCCCATGACGTCCCTGATGACGCCGCCCAGCCCGGTCGCCGCCCCTCCGAAAGGCTCTATCGCCGACGGGTGGTTGTGGGTCTCCACCTTGATGGCCATCGCCACGTCGTCCGTCAGATCCACGATGCCGGCGTTGTCCTCGAAGACGCTGAAACACCAGTCAGGCTTCAACTCGTCTATGAGGCTCATGAAGTATGTCCTCAGCAGCCCATCCACCGTGCCCTCGGGCGTGTGGATCACCCCCTTAAACGTCTTGTGGCTGCAGTGCTCCGACATGGTCTGGTCAAAGGTCTGGAGCTCGATGTCCGTCGCCCTCCTCTCTCGGAGCACGTAGTGGTCGGCGACGTACCTGAGCTCCTCCAGCGACAGCCCCAACCCCAGTGCCTCGGCTATACCCCGGAGCTCCTCGTCCGAGGCGTTGAGAAGATCCACTTCGTGGTGGCTGAAGGCATGCCCTGACTCGGTGACCCTGCTCATCATGCCTCACTTAGCTCGTACCTGTAGTCGTCCTTCGTGGGGTTCGTCAACAGCCGCTTACACATCTCCTCTATAAGCTCATCTGCCGCCGCCCTGTCCTTCGCCTCGAAGGTGACTTGGTACGCCTTGCTCGCCCTAACCTTCTCGACCCCGTAGCCTAGGCCTCTAAGGGCCTCGGCCGTGGCGTCGCCTTCCGGGTCGCTGTACCCAGACTTTAGAGAAACATAAACAAAGGCCTTGAACTTCATACATCATCACGGTTAACATGGTTCCTGCTGATGCACACGGTATCAGTGGGCACCGGCACTCGCTATTTAATGAAAGTGTAAATATATAAAACATTAATGCCCAATATTTGCATCAAATTTATAATTTTCATGGATATTCATGTTGATAGAATAACATCTTTATAAAATAGAAATAGGGGAAGCCGCCGTCGAACGGACTACCCGCTCAACATTATGGCCTCTGCCTTTCCCTCTGGACTGAGCGTGAATTCTCTTAGCTCCTCGAGACTGGGTATCTTCCGCTCGACAACGAAGTCCCCCATCTCAAGTATCTCTTCATAGCGTGTGTTGACCTTGATGTAAAGTATCCTGTAATCGGTGGCTTCTTCAGAAGGGTCTTTTAACGCTTCATAATCCTTGCCAGTCACCTTGGTGAAATGAACGACCTGAGATTTACCGAGGGACTCCAGCAACAGCCCTCGTACTCAGGCGGAGTGATGATAGTGACTTTCTTCATCAAAGCGAATCACTTTAATGCTTCTCTATTTGATAAAAAGGTTTCCGGGAACCAATTATTCTGATGTATACCAGCGAAACTGGTTCGGATAAACGAGATTAAGCTATTTTCTCCTAAGTAGTGTGCTGAACTGGGTCAGCGACGAGATCGTGACGGCGTTGATCATGTCGCACTCGGAGACTATGCCCACAAGCTTCACACCATCATTCACGAGGAGACGGCGGACCTTCCTGTGCCTCAGCTCCCTCATCGCATCGAGGAGGGGCGTGTTTTTGTTTATGGAGATTAGGGGACTCGACATGATGTCGCCTATCCTGCACTCCCGCGGGTCCCTGCAGTTAACTATTACCCTGCTTAGAAGATCGCTCTTAGTCACTATTCCGACGGGGTTTCCCTTCTCCGTGACCACGATGCTCCCGATGCCCTTCTCGAGCATTTTCTCGGCCGCCTCCTTCACTGACACTGAGCCTTCTATGGTGACTAGCTCATTCATTATGTCCGAGACGACTGAAGGGAACTTCTCCAACCCTGCTCACCTACCCTTCTTCGGGAAGTCAGCGTGGATGAGCGTCGTCGTGGACTCCACGCCTTCTATGGTCCTCAGCTTGTGGAACACGAAATCGTCCAGTTTCTCCAGGCTGTCAACGTTGACCTTGACGATGATATCGTACTCGCCGTAGGTCGTGATTACTTCCTCGACCTCGGGGAGTTCCTTTACCTTGTAGTAGACCTGAGTATCCTTCGCCGGCTGAACCCTCGCTAGAGTATAGCTTACTACCAACTTGATCCTACCTTAGTGATTCATAAAAACATAGATAAAAGAAAATTTAGGTTTATGGGTTCTTCACGGCTACAGTGAGCTCCTGGAGACCCAAATCGTCCATGACTTTGACGACGGCCGTGGAGTCCACCTGGACCGCTGCCTTTACCAGCGTCTCTATGCCCGTCGGAGAGGCGAGCATGTCCTGCCTCCACAGGTAGATGATCTTCTTGGTCATCTCGGCTGACACGGCGTCCCTGTCCTCGGAGTCGAGGATTATGGACACCAGCTTGTCTGTCAGGGTCTTGTACAGAGACACCGGCACTTTTTTTATGGCTTCCATCTTTTCCACGATAGTATTTACAATACTTATAGAATATATCATATTTCATTAAGAAAATTATAGAATAAATCAGATAAATTATGGATTCCTCAGAATTAATTCATTATGTCTATACTTTCTTTAAAGATATTTTTAGATGTTTATCTATTTATATTAATATTGAATAAATACTGGATTAGTTTTAACATAGATTTGTATATTTGGAAACACCTCGAAAATGTCTTTAATTCCTGTAAAGAAACACGTAATTAGATTAAAGAAAACCATAATACCATTAAAGAAACCTAAAAATATTTCAACTAGTAGACCCATTAGAATGGTGCCATGTCTCTGGACATTCTCGATATGAAGATCATACAGTGCCTCACAGACGACGGACGATGCACGTACAAGAAGATGTCGGAGGAGGCGGGAGTGAGCGAGGCTACCGTCAAGAACAGGATCGACAATCTCAAGGAAGAGGGCATAATAACGAAGTTCACGGTTATACTGGACTACCACAAGCTGGGCAGAGCCATCAAGGCTTTCATCGGCCTCAAGGTCCAGCCTGCGAAACTCTCATCAATCGTTAATGACATAAAGAAGAACCCCGACGTCCACGTCCTCTACCGCACCAGCGGCGACGTCGACCTTCTCATCGAGGTCATATTCGAGCAGAGGGAGGACCTCAACGCCTTTCTGGAGAATGAGATAGCCCTCGATGGGATAATCGGGACGGTGGTAACTATCGTGATCGGGCCCTATAAGAGGTGCCCATGGACGGGGCTCTAGAGCCACGCGTCCTCCCTAGGCTTAGCCACCCTGAACACGATCAGGTCCTTTATGTTGGTGTGGTGCTCCTCCAGAGTCACCTTGAACATGGTCTCGAGGTAGCCCTTGAGGTACTGGGGCGGCACCGCCGTGTTCTCGATCTTTATCTCGTCCTCGACCTTCTCGAAGTTTCCCCAGCCCAGGTTCTGGAGCTCGTTGAGCACAAGCGGCCAGTTGGCCTTCTTCGTCAGGTTGATGTCTCTGTACTCGGGCTTCAGCACCTTCCGCTTGAGGGCCGTCATGCTCCCTACCCTGTAGATCTCATACTCGGTGAGGCTCTCGAATATGTCGAGGAGCATGCCCCTGTCCATTACGATGACTCGGTTCTCGCCGATGCGGTAGATGTCTGGGAGCCAGTCGTGCATGCTGAGCCTCCTGAAGAGGAGCAGCGCCTTGTGGATGGCCTGGCTCTTGTTCTTGATGTAGCGTGTACGCTCAAGGAACTCGAGGTAGTTGTACAGGTCATCGTCTACCTCGACCGTTACCTCCTTCACCGGCTCTCCTCCTCTTCACCCAGATCCTCTTTTGACTCCCTAAGGGCATGAGTCTTTCCCTCCCTCGCCATGCTGTCCATCTTCTTGATGAAGAAGTAGATGGTGAGCCCGTACTGGATCATGAGGAAGAAGATGACGCCTATGGCGATGTACATGTTGCTAGGCTTCCTGTACCAGATGAGCCCTGCGGCTATCGTCATGCCGAGGTAGGGCGTGGCCAGCAGCGCATAGATGAACCTGCGGTTCGCGTCCAGTATCTCCGCGATGCTGGGCTTCTCCTCGGCCAAAACTATCTTATCTAGAATGAATAAGTAAGAAAAAAGGTTTATGATCTTCTATTGAGTCATGCCGCTCCGGCGAAGCTATGTGGCGGTTAGTCTATTATTTGGTGTATCTCCTTCTCCGGCGTGTCTAGTAGAGACTTCAGCGTGGACTCGAGACCCCTGAGCCTGTTACGTAGGGTGACCTCTGTGGTGCCCGCCGCCTCCGCGACGTCCTTCTGGATTCTCTTGTCGTTGTTGTCGATGCACGCCATGTACAGCGCCGCCGCGGCGATTCCCCTCGGGTCCTTCCCGGTGAGCCCCTGCCTCTCCTTGGCTCTCCTGAGTATATCTACGGCGTACTGTTCGGTGTCCCTCCTCAGGTTGAGCTTCGACGCGATGCTCGGTATGAACTTCAGGGGGTCGTCCACAGTCATCTTCAGCTTCATCTCCCTGATGAGGAGCCTGTAGGTGCGCGCCACCTCGCTGTGCTCTCGGGTAGACGCCTTCGTTATCTCCTTTAGGGGTCTAGGTATCCTTGACTGTCTGCACGCCGCGTATATAGACGCCGCGACGAAGGCGTCGATGCTTCGGCCCCTGATGAGATCCATCTTGAGGGCTCTGCGGTAGATGAGGGCAGCCTGCTCCTTGATGCTCTGAGGCAGGTGTAGGGCCGCAGCCACACGGTCAAGCTCCGCCATGGCTATGCTCAGGTTTCGCTTCCACGTCTCGTCGAACTTGCTGCGGTTATCGTACTTGCGGAGCCGGTCCATCTTGATGCGGGTCTCGTCCTTGATCCTGTTCCCCTGGGCGTCCCTGTACCCGTTGAAGACCGTGGACAATCCTTTGTCGTAGAGGGTGTAGCTCATGCCGAGCCCTGTGCGTGTCCTGCTCTGTTTCTCGTCGGCCGTGAATGCCCTCCACTCTGGTCCCCTGTCTATTAGCTCCTCTTCCACCACCAAGCCGCAGCTAGCGCAGACCATCTCACCGTTCTCCGGGTCGCTTATGAGGTGGGTGCTCCCGCATCTGGGACACTTGTTATGAACTGTTTCCTCTTTCACTCTACTCTATCCCTCATAATTTAAACCATAGAAACATATATGGATATTTTACCCATACGTAAATTATAAATAAATCGGCCTTTATATAAGCGTTTCGAGGGTAACCCTATGCCTAAACCCAAGGGGACATGCGGCGCGACGAAGATGAAGATACTGTCAGTCATATTCAACGACTGCGAGAACCATAAAGAATCCTATGGGTATAGCATATGGCAGCAGCTCAAGACCAGCTTCTACGTCTACATGAACGACAACGACGTAAGGAACGTCTACCACCACCTCAACGATCTCTGCGCAATAGGCTATATAACTAAAAACGAGGGCCCCGATGACTGTCCAAAATGCTTCTACGATCTGACACCGCAGGGACACGGGATCAGGCACCGCTACCAAAAGTTCATAGACATACTGAACATAAGCCCAAGCTAGTTCTCCAAGGACACGTGTAAAAGCACCACGTCCCCGACCTCCTTGACGGCGCCGCCCCTAGGCAGCGAGACCGTTAACGTATCATCTTTCATCTCTACGATGTACTCTACACGGTCTCTTTTCTCGACCACGTCGAGGACGATTCCCTGGACATGAATCTCCCAGAGAGAGCCCTCAGAGACTTCGTCCATCATCCTCCTGAACCTTTCGAAGTCCCTGACGTACCGTCTCCCCAGCTCCGTTATCTCGGTGCTTCCCCCGCCGTGTCTCCCCCCCTTGGTGGCGGATATGAGGGGCTCTCCCAGCTTCTCCTCCGCCTTCTTGATGAGGCCCCACGCGTACCTGTAGCTCATACCTAGGGAGGCGGCGGCCTCCTTGAGGGTCCCCTTCTCCTGTATCTTCCTGAGGAGGCTGTAGACGCCTGGGCCGAAGACGTGGCCCTCGTCGGTCTCCAGCCAGAGCTTGTAGGCTGGCCTTGCTCTCCGCACCTTGATCACGGCTATCTGGGAGGCGTCGATTGATAACCTTTGGCTCATGCACCCAGAGTTGTCGTTTATAGAGTCTACATACATTTTCTTAATAAAGCGGTACGGGGAAAGCTCTTCAAACCTAGGTAACTGGTGTTGGTATAACAATGAGAACAATTTCCAAGTCAAGACGAGCAATGACCGGTCTAGAGACCGCGATCATCCTCGTCGCCTTCGTAATCACCGCTGCGGCGTTCGCCTTCGTCATACTGAACATGGGGTTCCTGACGGCCCAGAAGGCCCAGTCAGTCATCTCCGCCGGCATGAGCGAAGCCAGCAGCTCTATGCTCATCGACAGCGGCCTTGTCGCGTTCTTCTCTAACACGACTCTTCCTGGGGCGCAGCAGGCAGATATCTGTTTAACCAAGATCGTCTTCTATTTGAAGCTGAGTCAGGGGCACGAGCCCGTCGACTGCGATGACAATAGGCTGGTAGCCACCTTCACGAACGACGTATGCCACGGTGAGATCTATAACACCAACGGGACAGTCATGACCATCAATACCGCCAACGGTGACACTGACACCCTGCTCGAGACAGGGGAGAAGTTCAAGGTGACAGTCGAATTCACCGAGCTACTGTTAACAGACCTCGACCCGATCCCAGCTAGCAGACCCCTAATGTACACTCACCCGTACGAGAACTTCAGGATCGAGCTAAGGCCGAGCCAAGGCGCCGTGATGACCATAGTGTGTCAGATACCCGCCGTATACACCCCTGTGATGGTAATAGACTAGCCCCTCATTTTTTCCCAACCTTCTTTGAAACCGCTTTTATAGTGTAGTCGTCAGTATTTTTCCCTATGCTTGACTGTGATGCCTTCCTCGACGTGAGGGTTCTGGATCTGAGCAGGGTCTTGGCGGGGCCCTTCTGTGGGATGCTGCTGGCTGACATGGAGGCTGAGATAATAAAGCTGGAGATCCCGGGCAGGGGCGACGACTCCAGGCAGTTCCCCCCCTTCGTGGGCGGAGAGAGCATGTACTACGTTAACCTGAACAGGGGGAAGCGAAGCATCACGATCAACCTCAAGACCGATGAGGGTAAGCGCCTCTTCATTGAACTGATAAAGAGATGTGACGTGCTTCTCGAGAACTTCAGGCCGGGCACCATGGAGCGTCTTGGCCTGGGCTACGATGAGCTCAGGAAGGCGAACCCCCGGCTGGTCTACGCCGCAATCTCGGGGTTCGGCCAGTACGGTCCCTACAGGGAGAGGCCGGGCTACGACATCATAGGCCAGGCCATGGGGGGGCTCCTCAGCATCACTGGGTGGCCCGACGGGCCGCCCACCCGGTCCGGGACCGCGATAGGCGACATACTGAGCGCGCTGTTCTGCTGCGTAGGCATCCTCGCCGCCCTCAACGTGAGGGAGAGGACAGGGAAGGGGCAGATGGTGGACGTCTCGCTGGTGGACAGCGTCTTCGCGGCGCTGGAGAACATCCCCCAGCGGTTCTACGTCGATGGTCAAGTCCCGGGGCGCATCGGGAACCGTTACGAGTTCGTCTACCCCTACGATACTTTTCGGGCGAGGGATGGCTGGGTCGTCATCGGCATAGCCAATGATGTCATCTGGGACAGGTTCATAGAGGTAACCGGCCTTGTCCGTCTCGGCGAGGACCCCAGGTTCGCGTCCAACACGCTCAGGGTCGATAACCACGGGGCGCTGAAGCCCCTCATTGAGGAGTGGACCACGCGCCACGAGAAGGACGCTATCGTTGAGCTGCTCAACAGGCACCGGGTTCCCTCCTGCCCTATCTATGACGTCAGGGAGGCGTCAGAGGACGAGCACATCGGGGGCGCCCGCGGCATGGTGGTGGAGCTGGAGCAGCCCGGCCTCGGAGCCGTCAGGGTCCAGGGCAACCCCGTCAAGATGTCCGAGACTAGACCCGTCCCCCGTGGGCCGGCCCCATCGCTTGGCGGAGACACTTTTGAGGTGCTCCGAGACCTTTTAGGCATGAGCCTTGAAGAGTATGAGAGGCTCAAGGAGCAGGGCGTGGTGTAGTGTACCACTCAGCGGACGAGGCCAAGACGACGCGCATGGACGCCCTCAGAGACAGAGCCCAGTCCTGCACGCGTTGCGGGCTATGGGAGTCCCGGACCAACGCCGTGGTCGGGTCTGGATGCCTCGACGCTGAGATCGTGCTCGTGGGGGAGGCGCCGGGTAGAGCCGAGGACGAGTTGGGTCTACCTTTCGTCGGGAGAGCCGGGAAGCTTTTGGACGACATCTTGGGGAAGGCGGGTCTCTCTAGAGATGATGTGTTCATCATGAACGTCGTCAAGTGCAGGCCGCCAAATAACCGCCGCCCCAAGAAGGGTGAGGTAGACGCCTGCGGGCGGTTCATCGCTGAGCAGCTCGACATCATCAGGCCCAAGGTGGTCGCCCCGATGGGGAACAGTTCAATCAGCTACTTCTTCGAGAAGCACGGACTGGGGAAGGCGGTGGTGGGGGACGTCCACGGAGTGGAGTACGAGATAGAAGCCGGCTGGGGCGTGTTTAAGCTGGTGCCGCTGTACCACCCCGCAGCCGCCATCTATAACAGGCGGCTCGTCGAGGAGCTCGAACGAGACATGAAGAGGCTAGCCGGACTCGAGGGCCCTTAGCGCCCTGAGCCTCTTCACCATGTTCGGGTGGGTGCTGAATAGCTCGAGGAAGCTCTCGAACCCAGACACGCGCCTCGCGGCCAGCTGGTCCACGAACTCGTAGTCGCCGGAGAACCCTGTCTTGTACATCTCGTTGAGGTCCCTGCCGGCCCTGTCGGGGTCGGAGATGAACAGCGCCTTGAAGCTCCCCGAGCCGACCTGCCTCGGGGCGAACATCTGAGTGCGGTAGGTTGCCTGGCTTATCCTCGCCAGCGCCTCGCCCATCTTCCGGGCGCCTCCCGGCGTGAGGCCGGCGCTGTGCATGTCCGCGTAGTACTCCCGCGTCCTGCTGAGGCTCAGATTTGCGAGGCTGAGCACGAAGTAGACTAGGAGGCTCGCAGCGCCCACGAGCCCGTAGCTTCCCCTGTCCCTGCCGCGGCTGAACATCGTGGACCGGGCGATGATGTAGAAGAGGCTGGGCAGGAAACTGGCCATCATCATGAGGTGCATGTCCCTGTGTTTGATGTGACCCAGCTCGTGGCCGACGACGGCGTTCACCTGCTCCGCGTCAAGGGCGTCTAGGAGCCCCCGAGTCACGGCTACGTGGCTCCCTGTGAGGGGGGAGCCATAGGCGAAGGCGTTGGGTATCGGGAGGCTGGATACCATGAGCTTCGGGGTCTTGATGCCTGAGCGTCTGCTGAGCTCCTCGAGGCTGCTGTGGAGCCCCGGGTTCTGGTCGGGGCTCATGGGTTTGACGCGGTAGGTGAGGTTGATCAGGTAGGGGGCGAGGAGCCACTGGAGGAGGTTGAACCCCGCCGCCAAGAGTATCAGCGACGTGAGGTTCAGCGTTCCAAGGCTGGACATTATTAACGCGAGTCCGAGGGTGGACACGCCTATGATTACCGCCGCGGTTCCGGCCATCGATAGCCTCAGCTTGTTCAGGCTCATGCTTAAAGTCTCAATAGTCTGCGAAACAGCCCGGAATATAAACAGATTGGGTTCCGTTACATCCGTTCAGGCGCCTCGATGCCGAGCACCTCTAGAGAGTTCCTCAGGGTTATCCTCGTCGCGTCCACGAGCGCCAGTCTGGCGCCTATGAGCCCCTCGGTCTCGGCGTCGATGACCCTCTGGGTGGCGTAGAAGCTGCTGAACCTGTCCGCCAGGTTGTTCGCGTACGCCGTTATGTCTCCGGGCTTCAGCTCCTCGGCCGCCCGCTCATATACCTCGGGGAAGTGGGCTATGAGGTTCACGAGCTCTTTCTCCTTGACGTCTACGAGCTGCTCGTAGTCGGGGTCGGGCGTCTTCTCCGCCCGCTTGAGTATGTTGCATGTCCGCGCGTGGCTGTACTGTATGAAGGGGGCGCTGTTGGTCTCGAAGTTGAGGGCCCTCTCCCAGTCGAACACCACCTGCTTCATGGGGTCCACGCTGAGGAGCGTGTGCTTCACGGCGCCGAAGCCCACCATCCGTGCGATGTCCTTCTTGTCGGCCTCGCCCAGCCTGGGGTTCCGTTTGTCAACCTCCATGTAGGCCAGCTCCACCGCCTTGTCGAGCACCTCGTTGAGGGTCACGTACCTGCCGAGACGTCCGCTCATCTTGACGCCGGGCAGCTTGACGAACTCGTAGCTGTAGTGGAGGAGGTTGTCGCCCATCCACTGTTTGCCTATGGCGGCCAGCGCTATCCTGAGCTGCAGCTGGGCCAGGTTCTGCTCCATGCCGATGACGTTGATGACCCTGTCCACGAAGCCGAACTTCCAGATGTGGTAAGCCATATCTCTAAGCGTGTACAGCGTGGTGCCGTCGCCGCGGACCAGCACGAGGCGCGGTATCTCGTGCTCCGGGTGCAGACCCCACCTCTCTTTCAGGCCGAGGTCCCTGGCTACCCAGTCGCAGTCCAGTATCTGGGCGCCCCTCTCCTTGATGACGTACCCGGACTCGTTCAGCGCCTCCAGGACCTCGTCGGCTGCACGTTTCCACACCAGGTCGCTCTCGTAGTCGAAGCTGTCGAATCTTATCCCCAATTGTCCCAGGCTAGCCTCGAAGCCGTCCAGGCAGTACCTCACCACCTGCCGCACGTCCTTGACGGCTTCAGGCTCGTTGTTCTCGTAGGCGGTGTTCAGCGTCACTATCTCCGCCATGGGGTCCTCGACTCCGAGAAGGGTCTTCGCCAGGCTCTCATAGAGCCCGGGGAACCTGTTCTTGAGGCCGTCCGCGGCGGTCTCATATTTCTCGATCTCGTCTCTTGCCTCCTGGGCCTCGTAGACCCAGCCCTGTTCCTCCGCCTCCTTGAGGTCCGTCCTAAACCGGTTTAACTCTGTGATGACGTTCACGGAGGCGTAGATGGTGCCCACCCACAGCTCCGCGGGGGTCTTCGGCTCGGGCTTCCCCAGTAGCCTCCACCCGTACGTGGCCATTGCCACCTGGCGGCCCATGTCGTTCACCAGGAAGTGCCTCACGACGTCGTGCCCCCGCTTCTCCAGCAGCTTGGCGAGGCTGTCGCCGAGGATGCTGTTCCTGGCGTTGCCTATGTGGAGGGGGCTGTTGGGGTTGGCGCTTGTATGCTCTACCATCACCTTCTTGGGCTCGCCGGTCTTGAGGAAGCCGTAACCCTCGTCGCCCTCGATGGCCGCCTTCAGCACCAGCTCGCTGTAGCCTCCCAGATCGGTGTGGAAGTTGATGTACCCGTTCACCGCCTCGGCCGAGGCCACCACGCCGCCCTTCTCCGGCTTGATGCATTGAGCCAGGTTCTCGGCTATCTTGGCCGGGGCCTGCCTGAGCGTCCTCGCGAGCTGGAAGCATGCCGGCGATGAGATGGCCCCCATATCTGGCGACGGGGGCTCGCTGTACTTGACCGGGGGAAGCTCTGTTCCAGGGTACGCCTCCTCTAGGGCGTCCACGAGGAGCTTCTCACACTCCGTCTTTAGCTCTGCGAGGGGATTCATCTTTGTTCACTTCGATTGGCGGGCCCGGCAGGATTCGAACCCGCGATCTCCGGCTCCGGAGGCCGGTGCATTATCCACTCTGCTACGGGCCCGCACACAAATAGGCGAGACAGACACGATTAAAGTATTTCTGATGTAACCTGCGTCGTAACCCCATGGCCATGAAGGACCCTGTACGAGTGAAGGACGATTTTAGGCGTCACTAAACTGGCTGAACAAAAATGCGTGAAAGACGTGGTTTACCGATCAAATATTTAAAGGATCTATTGTGAGTAAATGGGAGTGTGCACGGGTTGAGTGAACTAGAGAGTTTAATCGACTCGCTGGATTACGTCCAGTTCCATTTCACCACTCTGTTCGGTGACCTGAAGGCCGTCGAGTTCCCCGCCGAGATCTGGTGCGACATGGTCGAG
>DAOVEE010000048.1 GCA_030669135.1 Candidatus Bathyarchaeota archaeon
GAAATCGTCGAAGTAGCCTTTAGCGGCGTGAACGGGCTTGGAGCCGCACACCTTCTCCGCGGGCTCCCCGAACAGCTTGAGGGTCCCCTTCAGCCTGTGCTTCTCCATGGCGTGCTTAGCGGCGAGGAACCCGAAGAGGGCACCTGTACCCAGCGCCGAGTGGGGGTCGGTGTGCCCCGCCGCGTAGGGGTGAAGGTTCTCGTCCCTAGGCTTCCGGTAGGGCACTGGGGCTTGGCTCATCCCGGGGACGGCGTCGTACTCGGCGAAGCCGCCTATCACCGGCTTCCCCTCGCCCCAGACGGCGCAGAAGGCCGTGGGCATCTCGCCGCTTCCCTCCTCCACCGTCCAGCCGTCGTCCCTCAATAGCTTGACGTAGGCCGCGGCGGACCTGTACTCCCTGAACGCCGGCTCCGCGAGGTTCCATATCTCCATGTGGAAATCCGAGAGCCACTGCCTGTTCTCGTCAACGAATCCCAGCGCAGTCTGCTTCTCTTTCTGGATCTTACTCAAAACAGCCACCAGCAAAGAGTAGTGGCCCAGTATATAGAATCTTTACTGGCCGCCAGCGGCTCCCCCACCCAAAGCTTATCTGAGTATCAACCAGAAAATAGACAATCGACAGGTGAACAAGATTGGTAACAGTAACCTTTGTGAAGATAGGCTACATCGGAACGACGATCATCATCGAGGCCCTCCTAGACGAGAGATCCGCCAGGAAGGACATCAAGATGAGGGTCATCTCCTGCGCCGTCAGCATGGACGTGGAGGACTCCGAGGAGGTAGCCAGGATCGCCGTGGGAATCGAGAGCGACCTATACGTGGTAGTCTCCCCCAACGCCGCCCTCAAGGGCCCCAAAGCCGCGAGGGACATCCTCGCGGAGACCGGCAAGCCCATCATTGTGGTCTCTGACGCGCCCTCCCGGAAGGCCGTGAAGGAGCTTCCCGAGAACATGGGGTACTTCGTCATCTACGGTGACCCCATGATCAGCGCCAAGAGCGCCTTCCTCGACCCCGTGGAGATGGCGAGCTTCAACGGCGACGTCCTCAAGGTCCTAGCCGTCACCGGCGCCTTCAGGCTCATCCAGTCCGAGCTGGACAGGGTCATCGACGAGATAAAAGAGGGCAAGAAGCCGGAGCTCCCGCGCCTAGTCATCACCAAGTCCAGGGCGCTGGCGGCCAGCGAGATCCAGAACCCCTACGCCCAGGGCAAGGCCATGGCGGCCTACGAGATAGCCAGAAGCGTCGCCAGCCTCTCCACAGAGGCCGTCTTCAAGCTGAAGGAGCGGGAGGAGGCGATCCCCGTGCTCACGGCGGCCCACGAGGCTATCCGGCAGGCGGCGAAACTCGCCGACGAGGCCCGCGAGATAGAGAAGGCCAACGACACCGTTGTGCGCATCGCCCACTTCAGCAAGGGCAACCGCCGCAGAAAGGTCAAGCTCTACGACAAGTTCGAGAAGTAGCTACCTATCCTTTTTTCTCCCTCTTCTGACACGCACGGCGGTGCCGGTCTTAAAGGAAAGCATGTCATCACGGTTCATCTTGGACTTGCCGACGGCGACGACCTCGCCGCCGCCGTCGACCACCACGACCTCGTCCCCCGGCCTTATGGACTCCCCCGCGTCCCTTACGTGCTTGGCGAAGACGTTCTTGCCCTGCTCGACGAACTCGACGACGTCGTCCAACACCCTGACGCTGTACTTGAAATCCTCGAGAGCTGCGACCAGCCTCCCGGCTCCCGCGATGGTGACGGTGAACAAAGCGTCGTTGGGCCTATAGTTGGCCACCAGCTCCTCGCCGGCCCAGATGTGCCGCGGCTTCCCGGTGTTCTTGGAGTACTCTATCCGTGTGTCGTCGGGGAAGAGCGCCGCCCCCGCGCCTCTCCCGAACTGGTAGTCGGCCACGGCTCTTAGGCGGGTGATGTCCTTGTTCATCGCTGAGATACATTCGCTGAGGATTTATAAGACGATTCACATATGATGCTATGAGGTTTCGAGTTGCGCTGCGAGGTATGTGGACGCGAGATATTCGGGCAGCCCTACTACAGAGTCATAGAGGGGGGCAGGATGACGGTCTGCGGAGGATGCGCCCAGTTCAGTAACCAGGAGTGGGACCCCAGGAAGCCGAAGGCCCAGCCCCGGAGGAGGCGCTCGGTTGCGAGCACCCGGCCGAGACGCAGGAGCGACATCGAGGTCGCCGAGGCCACGGAGCTGGTGGAGAACTACGGGACGCTCATCCGAAAGACCAGGCAGAGGAAGGGGATGACCGTCGAGGACTTCGCGAAGAAGCTCAGCGAGAAGGAGTCCGTCATCAAGAATTTTGAGAAGGAGCAGCTGAACCCGACCATGACCCTCATAAGGAAGGTTCAGAGTGAGCTGGGGATCACCCTCATCGAAGAGGCAGAGGTGGGCACTGGAACCGTCCTCACCATGCCCATGGGGCCCCGCACCCTCGGCGACATGATAAAACTCAAGACAAAAGAAGAGGACAAAGAGGAAGGCTAACCATAAACGGAGCCATAGTCGTCACCGGTACGCCGGGAACCGGCAAGTCCATACTGTCTAGGTTGTTAGCCGACGAGATCGACGCCAGACACATAGATCTCTCCGTCTACTCGAAGAACCTTGGGCTCATCATGTCCAAGGACGAGGAGATGGATACGGGGATAATAGACCTTGAAGCCCTGAAGATGAAGATAAGCGCGGAACTGAAGACCGCAAACGGGGCAGTCATCATTGACGGGCACTATGCACACGAGGTGGCGGCGCCGAACGAGACCCTAGTCGTGTTCGTGCTCAGGAAGGCGCCCTGGGTTCTAGCCGAGGTCTTGCATGGACGCGGCTACCGCGAGGCGAAGGTGTGGGAGAACGTTGAGGCCGAGATAATGGGGGTGAGCACCGCCGAGGCCCTTGAGACGCATAAACCTAGGAAGGTATGCGAGATAGACACGACGACGGCAACCGCAGAGCAGAGCCTGCAGAAGATGCTGCGTCGTCTACAGGGTAAGGCGATGTGCGACGGCCCGGTCGACTGGCTGAGCCACCCCAGGACCATGGAGCTGATCAAGAGAAGTGTACCTTATAGCGAGATGCCCTAGCTGCGGGAAGCACATGATGGCCAACACGGCGAACAAGACCCGGACCTGCCCCCACTGCGGCTTCAAGGCAGAGCTGTTCAGCCTGCGGGTGCTGGCGAGGGCGGAGACCAGCCAGGACGCCGTCAGGATCATTCAGCAGCTCAAGGAGGGGGAGGCGGAGAGACGCCCGGGGGTCAGGTTCAAGCGATTCAAGGTCTAAACA
This sequence comes from Candidatus Bathyarchaeota archaeon, assembly GCA_030669135.1. Classification (GTDB taxonomy): domain Archaea; phylum Thermoproteota; class Bathyarchaeia; order TCS64; family TCS64; genus RBG-16-57-9. The sequence continues at coordinate 3,297 of DAOVEE010000048.1, forward strand.
ATAGACTGAACCTGCTCTGGACTGCTTCTGGTACGGGTAAAAGTTTCTGGTTTTTATATTAGAGTATGGGATACTGTAGGGTTAGAGGTAAGCACGTTGGCGGCTATAACAGGTAGAAAATTCTTCGAGGAGCTTGGGCAGCTGGTAGGCAAGCCCGTCTTCGTCGAGGACAACACGGGCAAGACTTACGAGGGCGTCCTCCTAGGCTTCGACAGCCAGAGCATGAGCGTCGCCCTAGGCGACGTCAAGGGAAAGCAGGGAACACTGTACCACAGGCTATTCCTCACCGGGAACACCGTGGCCAAGGTGATGGCCACGGAGAGGCCGTTCAACCTAGAAGGGTTGAAGGAGAGGCTTGAGCGCGTCTTCCCCAACCTGGTCCAGTACTTCTCCGAGGCCGGCGTACTCGTCGTGATGAACAAGATAAGGTTAAACGAGACCGGCGTCATCGAGGGGACCGGGCCGGCGGCCGACAGAGTCCAGAACATATACGACAGGTTCGTGGCGGAGACCACTTAAACCCCAATTTTTCCTGATCTGAACAAGAGTTAAAACAGACACATCAGATTAAACTCCACATGTCGTTCGAGCTTCGGGACAGGGACCTGCTGGGCCGAATAGGGAGGCTGCGCACCAAGAGCGGTGAGGTGGAGACCCCCGCCTTCATGCCCGTGATCAACCCGTTGCTCCAGACCTTGGCGCCGAGGCGGATGGGGGAAGAGTTCGGCTGCGACGTCGTCATAACCAACAGCTACATCATCAGGAAACAGTTCGGCGACGTCCCCGACTTAAACGTCCACGAGCTGCTGGACTTCGACGGCGTCGTCATGACGGACAGCGGCGCCTACCAGATACTGGTCTACGGCGGCGTCGAGGTGACCCAGACCGAGATAATCGAGTTCCAGAAACGCATAGGCTCGGACATCGCGGTGGTCCTCGACATACCCACGGGGTGGGACGTGCCGAGGAGCGACGTGGAGTACACAGTGGAGGAGACGCTGAGGCGGGAGGCGGCGGCGCTTCCCCTCATAGAGGACTCGGACGCATTGTGGGTGGGCCCCGTCCAGGGGGGGAGGCACCTGGACCTCGTGGCGCGGTCGGCGAAGCTTGTCGGCGAGATGCCGTACGACGTACACGCCCTGGGCAGCCCCACCGAGGTCATGGAGCGGTACATGTACCCGGTGCTGGTGGACATGACCATGACCGCCAAGCTCAACCTGCCCACAGAGCGGCCCCTCCACCTCTTCGGCGCGGGCCACCCCATGGTCTTCGCCATGAGCGTCGCCATGGGCTGCGACCTCTTCGACAGCGCCGCCTACGTCCTCTACGCCAAAGACGAGCGGTACCTAACCCCCAGAGGAACCGTGCAGCTCCAGAGCCTCCAGTACCTCCCCTGCAACTGCCCCGTGTGCAGGAGCAACACGGCCGACGGCCTCAAGGACATGCCCAGGGGCGAGAGGCAGAGGCTCCTCGCCGAGCACAACCTCCACGCCACGATGACGGAGATAGACGTCGTGAAGCAGGCCATCGTGGAGGGCCGCCTCTGGGACTTGGTGGAGACCAGAGCCAAGGGGCACCCCCAGATGACGGCCGCCCTCAACCGGCTCTCCACCTACAGGGAGCATCTGGAGAGGGGGAGCCACGGGTTCAAGGGCCGCGGCGTCTTCTACTACGACTACCACAGCCTCGCCAAGCCGGAGGTGACGAGGTACAGTAGACAGCTCATCAACAACTACGGCAGGCCGGAGGGGAAGACCACGCTGCTGCTCATCTCGGCCCCCCCTGAGAAGCCGTTCAACACCTACCCCGGGTACCTGCGGCTGAGAGAAGGCCTGCAGCCGAGGCTGGAGGAGATACACGTCTGCTTCGCCGCCGCCCCCTACGGCGTCGTGCCGGAGAGCCTGGCCGAGACCTACCCCCTGAGCCAGTACGAGATAGCGGAGCCCCTGGACCACGAGACCCGGGAGTTCACCGTGGAGAAGACCGTGGAGTACGTCGAGGCGACCGGCCACCAGAAAGTGGTGCTCGTGATGGGAAACGATCCCCTTGACGAGAGGCTTGAGGAGGCGCTAAGAAGCTCCACGCCTTCACTGCTCGTGTTGAGGCCCGAGACCATCTGGGAGAAGGAGACAGGGGAACAGGTTCTGAGACTGTTATAGCCGCTCATAGATAACTCCATGCTCTGGGAAACCCAAACGTTTAGCCCAAAAAAAAGCAACCTATAAGAATAGGCAGTTAGGATATATTGTGTCCCCCCAGGTGACTCAGCGTCGACTGGTTGTCGGGGAAAGGACTGAAACGGCCCGCATGTGTATATACGCGGGCCTTTTCGACTAGGTTAGGTAATAGTAAGAATGGTTAAACTTAGTTTCATGGGCGGCACCCACAGGGTGGGAGGCAACGCCGTCCAAGTAAAATCAGATGAGGCGAACCTGCTTCTGGAGTACGGCGTCAAACCAGGCACCCCACCGGAGTTCCCGGGCCACATAAGAGCCAGGGACGTGGACGCCATCGTGGTGGGGCACGCCCACCTCGACCACAGCGGCGGGGTCCCGCTCTTCTACTTATCGGAGAAGAAGCCGTACTTCGCGACTCGTACCACGAGCGAGCTGATGAAGATACTCATAAAGGACATGATCAAGCTCAACAGCTACTATCTGCCCTTCGAGTACCTGGAGCTCGACAAGATGCAGAAGTACCGGAACGACATCGTCTACGGCCAGAAGGTGAAGGTCAAGGACATCGAGTTCAGGCTCCTTGACGCGGGGCACATACCCGGGAGCGCCATGGTGGACATCGACGTCGGGGGCAAGAAGATACTCTACACCAGCGACTTCAACACCATACAGACCCGGATCTGCCGCGGCGCCAAGGTGCCGAGGAAGAAGTACGACGCGGTCATAATCGAGTCTACGTACGCGATGCACGAGCACCCTGAGAGGAAGCAGCTGGAGGAGGAGTTCGTGAAGGAGATCAAGTCGACTGTGAACGACGGCGGCAAGGTGCTTGTACCGGCCTTCGCCGTAGGCCGCAGCCACGAGATGATAAGCGTCCTCCACGCCCACAAGGTAAAAGGCAACATACTGTTGGACGGGATGGCCAGGGCCGTGAACCAGGTGATGCTCGATATACCCGAGTCTGTGAAGACCCCCAAGACATACGCCAAGGCCATGGCCGGGGTCCACATAATAAGGGGCTGGAGGGACAGACGGCAGGCCGTCAAGAAGGCGGACGTGATAGTAGCCCCATCCGGGATGCTCCAGGGAGGCACCGTCATGTTCTACATGGAGAAGCTGGCCCTGAGCGCCAACAACTCCGTCTACATAGTGAGCTTCCAGGTGCCCGGTACAAACGGCGCCAAGCTACTGGAGACGGGAATGTTCCCGATAAAGGACCGTGACACGAAGGTGAACGCCAAGGTGAAGCACTTCGACTTCAGCAGCCACAGCGGGAGGACGCCGCTGCAGCAGTTCATCAGGGGGCTCAAGGGAAAGCCAGACGTCTACGTCATCCACGGCGAGGAGGAGAGCTGCGACTTCCTGGCCGAGTGGGTACGGGACGAGCTTGACCTTAACGGCGTCGCCCCGAAGCAGGAAGAAGAGTTCACGTTCTAGCTTTTTTCCTGACAAACTTTATATCGTGGCCGCCGCACCAATGCGGATTCTAGGTTTGACGGAGACTGCGGTGGGGAACCATTTTCCAGCCTCCTCCTTGTGGCAAGGCTCGTGGAGGAGCCCAAGACCGCCGAGGTCTAAGCGAAACCATTAAAACCAAGCACCCTTTCTTTCATGGACACGGAGAGAAAACGTTGCCCATCGAAGTATTCGACAAGGACGAGTTCGTGGAGCTCTCAGAGAAGGCCACCGAGTGCAGGATCAAGCGGAACCCAGACAACGTCAAGCTAAAGCTGAGTACGAGTAGATACATATACACCCTCAAGCTGGAGCCCGGGGACGAGGCCGAGGTCATCTCCAAGCTTGGCTGCCCCACGGTTGAGATCTGATTCTAGGTATACACCTGTTCTCAGGTAGCATCCTTATAATGGTCTAGACAATATACTGCTGTATGATTTCTAGAAATGAAAAAAGGGAGTAAAAAGTTAAGGAATTTATTTCTTTTCCAGGTAGGCGATATTATTCACTACTGAGACTTCTATCTTGCTCTGAAGATCACGGGCGTCGATTCTCTTCTTGAGCTGAGTCCTCAGATAGTTAGCGTCTTTATCAGCCACTTCTACCTTTACTAGATTGTGTTCACTTTCTAGGAAGCTGTCGATGATAGGGTCATACTTGCTGCCTTTTCTATACTTTCTTGACGGCTTTTTCTCAACAGGTTTTAAGTCGAACTTTACGTCACTCAATTTCTTCGCCTATTTTAATTCTATATTTATTTCATTTATATAAGTTGTTATAGATTGTTGTTCGAAGGATGTTTGTTACTCTCTCATGTTGAGAATAATGGGTCAGATACATGCGTCAACCTGAATGTTTACACTTGTAATACACAATGTTGAGGTGAATAAGAAAGATCGTTTATAGGCAGATACGTTTGACGGCTTCCTTGAAGGTCGACAAGCCGAGCTCAAGCTGCTCCAGCGAGACGTACTCGTCGGGCGTATGGGCCTGATCTATGCTGCCTGGGCCGCATATCACCGTGGGGATGCCTGCCTTCGTGTAGTTCACCGCCTCCGTGTAGTAGGGTGCACCCACTATCCTTGTGCCTAGGATGTCTCTGAGGATCGCCACTATCCGGCTGTCCAGGGGGACGTTGAGGGGCTCGCTTGCTCCGTGGCGGGTCAGCTCGGCCTTGAACTCGGGGTCCTTGGAGGATAGAGAGGCGATGATGTCCTCGAACCACTTCCTCGACACCTCCGGGTCCTTGTGCTCTGGTATGAGCCTGAAGTTCAGGGTCAGCCTGGCCTGGTCGGGGATTATGTTTGACTTGAAGCCGCCGTTCATCATGGTGCACTCCACGGTGGTGGGGCCTAGGAGGGGGTGCCTGGTCTCGTCCAGCTTGCTCTGGAGCCCCCTGAGGGCGTAGAGATAGTCGGCCGCCTTCTGGTTGGCGTTGATCCCTAGCTCGGGCTTGCTGCTGTGGGCGGCCCTGCCGTGGATGAGGACCTCGGCTCCGCCGCTGCCCTTGTGGATGGGGATTATCTCCATCATGCTGGGCTCGGGTATGATGCCGTACATGGCGTCGGCGGTGGTGATCTTATTCTCCTCGATGACCTTCGTCACGTACCAGCCGCCGGTGTCCTCGCCCGCCGTGAACACGACGCTGAGCTGCCTCTTGTAGCTCTCCTTCGCCAGCTCCTTCACGGCCTGGAGTATGCAGGCGTCCGGGCCCTTCATGTCGCAGGCGCCGCGGCCGTAGAGCCTCCCGTCCTTAACAACCGGTTCGAATGGACCTGTTACCTTCCAGAGGTTCGGGTCCCCGGCGAGGACGACGTCCATGTGGCCCGAGAGGACTAGGCCCGGCCCCTTCCCCCGGCCTATCTTGCCTATCACGTTGGCGCGGTCCTTCTCGACGACCTGTAGCTCCGCCTCGAAACCGATGTCCTCGAGGAAGTCCTTTATCCATTGAGCACACGGCTGTTCCTTTGTGGGTGGCCCGCTGGTGTCGAAGGCTATCAACTCCTTGGCTATGTCTATGACTGTCAAAGCGATTCACTTCTGTATTGTTTGGAAACGCGTATTAAGGGTTTGATGTTGGTGCTCCCGCCGGGATTCGAACCCGGGTTCTCCGGCTCGAAAGGCCGGAATGCTTGGCCGGTCTACACCACAGGAGCGCGTATCATTGTTAGATTATAGCGGCTTTATAATTGTTACCGGTGCGGGGATGTTTTTATATTTGGGTTCTCTGTTATCACAGAGGGTTGGGCCTGTAGCTCAGCATGGCCTAGAGCACCTGGCTCATAACCAGGTGGACGTGGGTTCAAATCCCTCCAGGCCCACCACATCTCACCCCTCGTGGGAGTCTTTCCGTTACGAGTCAGCCTTCAGGAACTTTTCTATGAAGGAGGTTATCTCGGCTGAAAGGTGAGGGTTAAGGGACACGGTGGCTCCCTTCTTTGACTGCCAAACGAGTCTTTCATTTAGTAACTCTTCGAGGCATTTACCCACCCTCTTCCCATCGTTGAGGACCTGAATTCCGAGGTACCTTGTCATCCTCTGTCTGTTGTAGTATTTCCCGCCCCACCTGCCTCTTTTCAGGAGGAAGTTCAGAATCATGGCCATCGCTTCCTCGTCTGACAGGACACTCGGGGGAGTAAAATTCAAATAATACATTTATAAAACGCATTATTTATATTTTGAGGTAAGGTAATGTAAAACGGTGAGCAAGGCTGTCACAGTTAAACGATACGATACTCGTTCAATTATTCGGGTCTTCACCGGAGACCAGGATAATCAGCTTCTTCATGGACTTCCCTCTGAACGACTTCATGCAGAAAGAGGTATGCGAGGCGACGGGGCTTAACCCTCGGACCGTCAGCGCGAGGCTCTCGAAGTTGCATGAGATGGGGGTCCTCGTGGACACCCGGAAGGTGGGTAAGGCTACGTTCTACCGGCTCAACGGAGAGGACTACGTGGTCGGCAAGATCGAGGAACTGGTCACCGCCATTTCGCTGGACACGGCTTTAGAAGAGCAGACGAGGTTGGAGACTCAGGCTGCGTCGCTCGCGTCTAAGGACGCCTACGTCGAGAGATAGCTTTTCTCTACACTGTTTCAGCAGTGCTCTATTTAATTCATGTAAAACCAACGAAATCTTATATTCTGATAAAATCGATAGCGGCGATGGATAATCCCGTCCAAAAAATCCACCCCTCCAACGTCAGTGTACACCGTCTTGATACTAATTTATCTGCATCTTTGAGTTGAAATTAGAAAACAAGAATATTGAACGTGATAATCAATCCCTCCGGGCCCACCAACCTCTATAAGCTCCGGGTCATTCCATGACTCGGTTAGGGTGTCGGCTAAACACTGGACCGAGGAGACTTTCATCGAGAACCCGCTACTCTTCATCCCCGAGCTGCTGGGACGGCTGGATAAGGCCGAGGAGGAGGCTGAGCACTTGATAACCATTTTCGGCGAGCACGGGGTTCAGGATGACGGCTTCGTTCTGGACTTGGCGTGCGGCGTCGGAAGGCACTCCATCGCGTTGGCTAGACACGGGTTTAGAGTCATAGGCATAGATATTTCACCCGAGTACATCGCGAAGGCGGAGGAACTCGCCGCCATAGAAGGCGTTTCTGGGAGCTGCACGTTCATTCCCGGCGACATGAGGAGGTTAAAA
>DAOVEE010000274.1 GCA_030669135.1 Candidatus Bathyarchaeota archaeon
ATAAAGGACTCGTGAGAGCCCCAGGCAGGATCACGCAGGAACAGAACAGGTTCCTCGAGGGGCTCGTGGAGCAGGGGCGTTTCAGCTCCGTCAGCGAGGCCGTCAGAGCCTCCATCGACTCCTTCAGCTCAGACGCATCCCACTCCGGCGGAGCCTTCTACATAGGGGAGGCCTTGGTCGGGAAGGGGAACGAGGTGGCCCACATTGATCTCCTCATAGGGGACAAGCACGGGCCTGTTGGTAACGCCTTCGTCCAGGCTCTGAGCAGCCTCTCCATGGGCCACACCCCGCTGCTGGCGGTGATCAGGCCCAACCTGCCCCCCAAGCCCCACACGGTCATCATACCGAAGGTCACGGTCAAGGACATGGTCGACGCCGGGAAGATCTTCGGGCCCGCCCAGTCCGCCGTCGCCAAGGCCGTCGCAGACTCGGTGGAGGAGGGCGTGATACCCATGGACGTTCTGGATGACTGGGTGGTGGTCGCCAGCGTGTTCGTCCACCCGGCAGCCGAGGACGAGCGCCGCATCTACCAGTACAACTACAGCGCAACCAAGCTCTCCATCAGACGGGCTCTCTCCAACTACCCGCCGTGGGACAAGGTACAGTACGACAAGGACCGGGCGCGGCACCCGTTGATGAGCTTCAGGCCGCCCAGACTCTGGCGTCCACCGTACCTCCAGATCGCCCTCGACCTTCCGAGCATAGAGGCCGTCAAGAAGGTAGTCGAGCAAGTGCCACGGAACGACAGCATCATCCTGGAAGCGGGTACGCCGCTCATCAAGAAGAGAGGAGTCGGCGTGATCAGGGAGATGCGGGAGTTCGCGTCGGACGCGTTCATCATCGCCGACCTGAAGACCATGGATGTCGGCAAGGTGGAGGTGGACATGGCTTTCGAGGAGACCGCCGACGCCGTCTGCTGCGCAGGCGCGGCGTCCTCAGCCACCGTCAACGAGTTCGTCTACGAGGCCCGGAGGCTGGGGATCTACAGCTTCCTCGACATGATGCAGGTAGACGACCCCGTCGAGAAGCTCAAGAGCCTAAAGGAGCTGCCTGACGGCGTTATACTGCACAGGGCGATAGACGCCGAGAAGACCAGCGAGCCAAGGTGGGGGTACATCCCCGAGATAAAGAAAGCCTTCGAGGGGAGGAAGCTCCTCATCGCGGTGGCCGGGGGCATCAGGCCGCATACGGCGCAGATCGCGTTGGAGAGCGGAGCAGACATACTCATCGTGGGCCGGTACATCACCCAGTCAAATGACATCAGGAAGAGCGTCGAGAACTTCCTGCCATGCCTGCAGGAAGACATAGACCTCTTCAGGGTCCACGTCGAGTAACCCCTTTTTCTCTCCGGGGGAAACTAGATAAGCCCCCCTTCAACATGCAAAGGGAGCGATAGTTGAAACTCAGACACGCCGTCCTCGTGGCCCTTATAGTCTTGTTTTCGGTTTACCCGATTGCCCACGCGGATAGCCCCGTCAGGTACAGGTACACGCTTACGTACAGCTTCGAGAACAGAGGCACAAAAAGCATAGAGCTGTACGAAGAGGACGTTGCGATCCCCTTTTTCATGGACACGGAGTGGCAGACAGTAGAGATAGAGAAATCCCACACGCCTCTCGGCGACACATTAACAGACGAGGACGGGAACAGCTGGGCGGCGATGGACATCCCACTTACACTGGGCCCAGGGGCGGAAGTCTCTTTCACGGTCACATACGGCATCGAGTCCTCGGATAAGCCTCGGCCCGAGATAAGCCTCTCCGCCGCGGGTGGATTCGACGCGATCCCGAGCGAGCTCGTGGACACTTACACCGACTCGACGGAGACCTTCATGAGTGACGACCCGCAAGTGTCCCAGATAGCCCATGAGATGACTGACGGGGATTCCGCCGTGCTTGGTGCCGTCGTAAACATGATCGACTGGCTCGGCGCGAACACCGAGTACTGTAACTTCGAGGTGCCGAGATACCCCAACGACACCG
>DAOVEE010000125.1 GCA_030669135.1 Candidatus Bathyarchaeota archaeon
GGTAACCTCGAGGACCTTCCTCTTACCGGAGGCCATTGAAGAGATAAGGCCACGGCTCTCGAGGTCGTTCAGATGCTGGTACACGGCCCCGAGCGTCATCTCGCTTCCCATGCTCTTCCAGATGGCGTATCCATATGTCGGCTGCTGAGCTATCGATCTGAGTATCCGCTCCTTCGTCGCCAGCCGTGATCCCAACCGAGGAGCCTTCCTGTGCTTCGTCAAGCTGCTCAGTATGTCGTCCGCCTTGAGTCCGCTGCTCGTGACGAGGCAGACCACGTTATCCTCCCTCTCTATGCGGCTCCTCACCTGATCCGTTTTCAACGAAGCGACGGGGGCCGCCGATGCCGGCTCAGCGAATATGCCCTCGAACTTTGCCATCTCCTTGCCAGCGGAGACCATCTCTTCATCGGAGACAGATACTGCGTAACCGCCTGACTCCTTCAAAGCCCTCAGGGCCAAGGCGCCGTATATGGGCTCGGCGACCCTTATCGCCGATGCCTCGGTTTCGCCGTCATCCACGTTTATAGGTTTCTCCTCTCCTCTGGCATACGCCTGAGATATAGGTGAGCAGCCTTCAGCTTGGACTCCAATTATTCTAGGCTTTCGGTCAATGAGGCCCAGCAACTCCTGCTCCAAGAAGCCCTTCCATAGGGAGTGCAGCGTGGCTCCGCTACCCATTGCCAGTATCACCCAGTCGGGAATCCCGTTCTGCTCCACCAGCTCATACGATATGGTCTTTAAACCTTCGACAGATAGAGGGTTGAGCTCCGTGGTTGCTTGGTACCATCCCAGCTCCTTCTCAAGCTTACGGGCTCGCTCTATGGACTCTTCGATGCTCTCCCCGGACTCCACGATCTTGGCGTCGTAGATCATCATCTGTGCCAGCTTGCCCATGTCCACGGCCTTGGGGACTATGAGGTTGCAGTTCATGTCCATCCTAGCGGCGTAGGCGGAGACAGAGGCGCCGTGGTTCCCGTTGGTGGCGCATACCAGGGAGTCGTATCCCCTGCTGGCCGCGTCCGAGACTATAAGCGCGGCGGAGCGATCCTTGAAGCTGTTAGTCGGGTTCCTGCTCTCGTCCTTGAGGAACAGGTTCTCGAAGCCAATGGCCTCGGCCAGCCGCCTTGACTTCTGGAGCGGTGTACCACCCTCCCCGAGGCTCACCGCCCGGGAAACCATCGGCATGACCTGCCTGTACCGCCAGAAGGTGAAGGGGCCGCTAAACCGGACTCTGCCCTCCCCCGGGACCAGAATATACTCCAGTATGCCTCCGCAGTGTCTGCAAGTCGATGGGGGTTGCTCCTGATCCATCGTCTCCCCGCATTCGAGGCAGACCAGCTGCAGCTCGAGGCCCATCAAATACCATATGGTCGGGTCCGGTTTTATTCTTATGCTAATTCTTTTATTGGGTACAATGTATCAGTTCACGTACCACAGTTGAAGCTATCTGAACTAAGGCCCGGCATGGAGAACGTCGAGTTGATAGTCAAGCTGATCAGCCTAGAGGAGCCGCGTAAGGTGACAACGTACAGCGGCTTGGAGCACACCCTCGTCGAGGGGCTCGTGAAGGACGGCTCGGGGTCCATGAGGCTCACGGTGTGGAACGAGAAGATCGAGGAACTCGAAGGCATCGAGGCTGGAGACACGTTGAAGCTCGTTGACTGCTTCGTCACGTCTTTTAAGGGTGAGCTATCCGTCAACGTGGGCAGGGACTCAGGCATACAGAGGCAGTGACCTTCCATGCAGGGAGAACTACTGGATAGACTCATGGAGGCGTCTAAACGGCACCAGAGGATGAACGGCTGCCACGGCTTCGAGCACACAGAGCGTGTGATTGGGCTCTGCAGGGTTCTCGGCGAGAGACTCGGCGCAGAAATGTCGGTGCTCATCCCGGCTGCGATACTCCACGACGTCGGGAGGGGTGAAGACAGCCACGCCGAGAAGGGAGCCGAGAAAGCCAGAAGCATCCTCACGGAGCACGGTGTCCCAGGTGACAAAACGGCTAGGATAGTTGAGGCCGTCAGGGTGCACAGCTTCAGCGGGGGGCTGGAAGCGGCTTCCCTTGAGTCTCAGATACTCAGCGACGCCGATAAACTGGACGCGATGGGAGCGGTCGGCGTCTACAGGGCTGCACAGTATAGCGGTGAACATGATAGACCCCTAGAGGAGTATGTAGGCCACTTCCACGAGAAGCTCCTCACCCTCAAGGGGCTTCTCTATACAGATGAGGCTAAGAGGCTGGCCGAGAGCCGCCACAGGTTCATGGAGTCCTATCTGGAGGAGTTCATGAAGGAGTTGAAGGCGGAGGCCTAGGGCTCGCCCCAGCGTCTGTACAGCTTGTTTGGCACACCCAGCTGGTCGAGTATCTTTCCCGAGATGAAGCTCGCCAGATCATCGACGGACTCCGGGTGATGGTAAAAGCCGGGCATGGCTGGCAGGATCACTGCGCCGAGCCTGCTGAGCTGAGCCATGTTCTCTAGGTGAACCGCGTGTAGGGGTGTCTCTCTGGGTACCACCACGAGGGGCATACGCTCCTTGAGGTGGACGTCCGCCGCCCTGGTCACGAGGTTGTTGTTGTAGCCGTGGGCAATCGCCGCCACCGTCTTCATCGTGGCTGGAACTATCACCATCCCGTCCACCCTGAAGCTGCCGCTCGCGAGGGGCGCCTCCAGGTCCTGAGGCTCGTATGTGAAGTCAGCTAAAGCGGTGAGCTGTTCAACGTCGCCCAGCTCGTGTCTCGCCACGGTCTTCCCTGCCTCAGTGACTATCAGATGGGTCTCGATCCCATGACTCTTCGCTGCCTCAAGAAAGTTATATGCGTATATTGACCCGCTGGCGCCTGTAACCGCCACCACAAGCCTCATGTCTAGATTCACCTGGATGGTATGATGTAGAAGCTGTGGGTTATAAACTGATTCGGATCAGTTTTTGCCTGGTGGTGGTATCTGTGGTTCTATGCAGATGTAGAGGATGTTGTTTCCCCTGATGAACACGTCCCCGTAGGACGCGACGAGCCCTGTTTTGTCGTACTCCTTGGCTCCCTTGAGCATCATGTTCATGTACCCGTCAGCGCGGATCATCTTTCCCCAGTACTCTCCCCTGCCCTTGAGGGCAACGGCAACGTTGCTTCCCACCGACTTAACCAGTACGTTTAGCGGCTTCTTTCTTGGCTCCAAATCGTTTGCACCGTTTCTAAGTAATGAATAGTGCATATGTGCTTTATATAAAAACCTTCTGAAACAGACAGTTACTCCATTCACTTTTCTAGCATTATTCAGATATGATCATCCAGTCATTTATGTTTTCACTGTCGACAACCTTCCTTATTTTTAGGTTAGATTTTATGAATAACTCTATTAACTCCTGTTTGCTCAATGATTTTTTCAGGGTCGAAACCACGAGGACCCCGTCCCCGCGTCTAGCCGAGTCCATCTCCCGGAGCAGGCGCTCGGGGCTCGACGCGTTCTGTAGGACGGTGAAAGACATCACCGAGTGGAAGACGCGGGGCCTGAAGGGTAGGTTCTCCGAGTCTCCGTTTACCAGTTGAACCATGTCCTTGATTCTATCCCTGGCTTTACTCAGGAGCTTGACAGAAACGTCTAGGCCAACCATGTATGCCGTAACGTACTCGAATAGCAACCCCGTGCCGCATCCGTTGTCGAGGACTATATAGTCAGGTCTAATCCTTACCTCCGCGAGCATGGACTCGTACTTGAGGCGCTGTTCCTCGGTGTACCTCATGTCGTAGACCCTGCCACCCAGGTCGTCGTAGCGGTCCCTGATGGTCTTCTTCCCAACGCTCATAGTTGCACGCTTGCCATTTGCTTATTTACTGATTAACAAATATTATCCCAAGTGTGTTTTAAATGGTTGACACAGGTAAAAAGGACTGGGAGAGGTTTGGCAGGGCGAGAAAGTCGGCGGCCCCAGAGATCGTCGAACTGAACAACTGGAGGTCGAGCCCAAGGGCCTTCGATGTCGCGTCTTATTACTGCCAGACAATGATTCACAGGGCCCACGTGGTCATGCTGGCCGAGGAGGGAATAATGTCGGGTGAAGAGGCAGCCACCATCATCGACGGCGTCAAGAGCGTGGCCGAGGAAGCCGAGGCTGACCCTAGGCTAACGGCGTACATGTCCACCGAGACGGCGCTGATAAAGAAGATTGGGGACCTCGGCGGCAAGATGCACATCGCTAGGAGCCGTAACGACCTGGGCCACACCCAGCGAAGGCTATACTACAGGGATCAGGTGGAAAGGACGGTGGGCTCGGTGATGGAGTTCAGGCGAAGGCTCCTGGACGCTGCGGAGAGGAACGTCGACACCTACATGCCTGGGTACACGCATCTGAAGCAGGCCCAGCCGGTCACACTGGCCCACTACCTGCTCGCCCACGTGGAGGCCGCCGAAAGGACGGTCCAGAGGCTGGAGGACATCTATCGCAGAACCAACCTGAGCCCAATGGGATCGGCCGCCTTCGCGGGCACCGGTTGGCCCATAGACAGGCATCGGACCATGGAGCTGCTGGGCTTCGACGGTTTAGTGGAGAACTCCCAGGATGGCGTGGCCTCAGTCGACTACTTCATGGAGTTCTCGGCCGCCCTCGCGATCCACATGACCAACCTGAGCAGGCTCGCCCAGGACATCCAGGTGTGGTCGACAGACGAGTACATGATGATAGACTTGGACGAGGCGTACGCCGGGACCAGCAGCATAATGCCCCAGAAGAAGAACCCTCTGGTCCTCGAGCAGGTGAAGAGCTACGCGTCAGAGTGTTTAGGCGCCATGGTGGCGGTTGTCTCGGCGATGAGGAGCGTCTCCTACTCGAACATCGTGGACAGGGTGATGCTGGAACCCGTCGTGATAGACACGGCGGTAGGCAGCACCAACATCATGGCGGGAATAGTCGAGACGATGAGACCTATGAAGGAGAACATGAGGGCTAGGCTAAGGGAGGGGTTCAGCACCATGACCGATCTGGCTGACACGTTGGTGATGCTCCATGGCCTCTCGTTCAGGCAGGCGCATGACATAATCGTGGAGGTGACTCTCAGCGCCATCCAGAACGAAGTCAAAGCCGAAGAGATCACGGTGGAGATGATCGAGGAAGCCTCGGAGAAGGTGGTGGGAGAAGCGTTCAAGGTTCCGGAGCGAGAACTACGTTCAGCCGTTGATCCGGTGCTCAACGTCCAGAGGAGGAGGGTCATCGGTGGACCCGCCCCGGAGTCCGTGAACAAAATGATTGAGAACCAGCGGAGAAGGCTGAGAGACGAGGAGGAGAGAAGAAAAATTAGGATACAAAGGATAGCCCAAGCAAATGAGAAACTGGTGCACGCGGAGCAGGCGCTCGGGACGTCTTGAAAACAGTTAACTCTCTACATCTAGGACGTAGACTGGGTAGCTCTCTACGAACTCGAAGCCCAGCTTATGGGAGGTCCTGTTGGAGGGCTCGTTTCTCTGCCAACAGTGCCAGCCCACCCGACTGAACCCGTGGTCAAGGCAGCGCCTCATGAGGGCGTCGGCTGTGGCCGTGGCCAGCCCCCTTTGTCTA
>DAOVEE010000104.1 GCA_030669135.1 Candidatus Bathyarchaeota archaeon
ATGAACATGAAGCCCACAAAGAAGACGGCCCCCTCCATAACGTCATCCAGGTTAGAGAAGTCCCTCCCAGCGAAGGCACCTGATAAAAGGATGACGACACCGGTGATGTAGCAGGCGGCGGCTCTCCTGTTCAACCCAAGTATGAGAAAAGGTTAGTTTCTATTTAAGGTACTTGTCGAACCACCGGAGCATGTGCCTGAACCGCTCCTCCCTGTGCCTGGGTTTCCCGCTCCTGCTCAGCTCATGGCTCTCCCCCGGGAACCTGACCAGCTCCGTGTCGACGCCCAGCTCCTTGAGGGCGACGAAGAACTCCTCGGCCTGCTGTATGGTGCACCGTAGGTCGTTCTCGCTGTGGATGAACAGGGTCGGCGTCTTCACTTTCTCCGCGTGCCTCAGGGGGCTCTGGCTGAGGAGCTTCTCCTCGTCGCGCCACGGGTACCCCACGTTGCCCGACTCACCGTGTTTGTAGCCGAGGTCGCTGTAGCCGTGGTGGCTGAGCCTGTTGCATGTGCTGCGGCAGGCCACCGCCGCCTTGAACATGTCAGTCTGGGTATTGATCCAGTTGGTTAGGTATCCGCCGTAGCTGCCGCCGGTGACCCCGAGCCTCTCCCCGTCGATGAAGCCGTACCGTTCTACGGCGTCCCGGGTGAAGTCCATCACGTCCCTGTAGTCGACGGTGCCGTGGCGGCCGTTCAGGGTCGCGCCGTATTCCTCGCCGTAGCCGCCGCTACCCCGAGGATTAGTGTAGATTACGCAGTAACCAGTCGACGTGAGGAGCTGGAACTCCATGTAGATGCCGTCGCCGTAGATGCCGAGGGGGCCGCCGTGGATCTCCAGGATGGTCGGATACTTTTCTCCCTCCGTGTAGCCGACCGGCTTCATGACCCAGCCGTCTATCTCTACGCCCTCCTCGTTGACCCAGATATAGTGCTCCGGCTCCACGATGCTCAGACGTTTAAGGAGCCGGTCGTTGAACTTCGTGGCCCTCCTCTCCCCTTTAACGTCCTTGACCCATATCTCGCATGGGTGGGTCGCCTTCATGGCGTTGTAGACGAGGACGGATGCGTCGCTGGAGAGGGTGAAGCCGTCCACGGATCGCTCGGATGTGAGCCGAGTGACCTCGCCGGTCTCCTTGCTTACCCTGTAGACGTTGGCTGTCGGCACATCGCCGGTGAGGAAGTAGATGGACTCGCCGTCCTTCGACCACACGGGCCCCGGGCTCGGCGTCGAGAAACGGAGGTCGCTGCCGACTCCCCTGCCGATGCTTCTGTCGAAGCCGGCGGTTATGTTTCTGGGGGCTCCTCCCTCCGAGTCCATGATCCAGATGTCGTTGTTCGTGGCTCCGCGGGCGTGGAAGTCGTTGCCAATGTACGCGATCTCTGAGCCGTCCGGGGACCACGAGAGGCCGCTTATGGTGTGGCTGGTCTCCGTGATCCTCTTCATCTCGCCGCCTTTGGACGGCATCAGGTAGACGTGCCTTACGTGGGTCATGTCGGCGTCCTCCTCCAGGTTGGTTATCAACGCGATCTGTTTACCGTCTGGGCTCCACGCCGCGGCCTCCACGTCGCACTCGCCCTTGGTGAGCTGCTTCGGCTTCCTGCCCTGCCTCACAGTGAAGAGGTGCACCCGTTTCCCGGCGAACATGCCCACGCCGTTGAGCTTATACCATATACGCTTCACGACCACCACGTCGGTCTCAGGCTTCTCCGGCTCCCATACGCGGCTCGTGAAAAATATGTCCCGTCCGTTGGGCGCCCACTGGGGGTTCATGACCCCGGTCTCCAGGTCCGCGACCAGCTGGGCCTCCCCTCCCTCCGCGTCGATGACGTAGAGCTGGTTCTTCTTCTCGGGCTCCCGGCCGCTGGAGAGGAAGAGCAGCCTGGAGCTGTCCGGGCTCCAACGTGGGTTGCTGTCCTTCCCGGCGCCAGACGTGAACTGCCTGTGTTTACCTGTGGCGGTGTCCAGCATCCAGATGTGCTTCACGTAGTCGTCCTCGTCGTAGTCGACGGCGGTGTGCACGAAGGCGGCTCTCCCGCCGTCCGGGCTGACCTGGGGGTCCGAGACGAACACGGAGCTACGAAGGTCCTCGATCTTAACTTTACGAATCGTCATACACTGAATTAGTGTCTATGGGAAAATAAGATTTCAGTTACAGTACCTCAGAAAGCCCAAACCTAGGTTTTGAGACATTTGATAAAAAAGACGTTTTTTAATTTATACTCGTCGATGGCTTATCGATTACACAAAGGGCGCAGGAACGCAGCCTCTTTACTGAAAGCATAGCGTTGACACCGCATTTCATTAAAAGAAGCCGATATCACATGTTTTTCATTAATTTTCGTCGATGCTTTTCGCCTTAAAAAAGGTGGATAGATGAATTTTAATAATAATTCGACGAAAACCTCTGTAATGTCACTTGATATTCCATCACCCGAGGATTTTTTTGGTCACGTGATGGGCGCCGACAGGAAGCTTGTGCGCTGGGACCGCGTGGTCGAATACTTCATGGAGCTGAACAAGTCTCCGATGGTCAAGGTCACGGAGCTGGGTAATAGCACTGAGGGGAACCCGTTCATCGTCGCTTTCATTACCTCTGAGGAGAACATGGGGCGTCTTGAGGAGATAAGGGAGATGAGCTGGAGGCTCAGCCACCCCAAGGGCGTCCCCGTGGAAGAGATAGAGAGGGCGGTGTCGGAGGGCAAGACAGTGGTCGCCATGACCATGAGCATCCACGCCACCGAGGTGGGGGGCACCCAGATGGCCCCCGAGCTGGCGTGGGAACTCGTCACTCTCCCCGAGAACAGGGAGATACTGGATAACACTGTGCTCGTGATGGTGCCGTGCTTCAACCCCGACGGCCAGATCATGGTCACCGACTTCTACGAGAAGTACCTGGGAACGGAGTACGAGGGCTGCAGCCCGCCGTGGCTCTACCACAAGTACACGGGCCACGACAACAACCGTGACGCCATCCACAACAAGATGGTGGAGAGCCAGATGGTGAGCCAGCTCCTCTACAAGGAGTGGTTCCCCCAGGCCTACATCGACTATCACCACATGGGCAGCTACGGCGCACGGTTCTACATAGCGCCGTTCGCCAACCCGGTGGACGACAAGGTGGACCCCCTCGTCTGGACCGAGCAGGAGCTCTACGGCGGCCTCACCCACGTCCTCCTGGAGGAGGCTGGGAAGCACGGCGTCGAGTCGGCGGCCACGTACCCCGGCGAGTTCATGCCCACCTTCAACTACGTGCCGTGCTGGCACAACATATGCGGCATGCTGACGGAGTCGGCGTCCGCCAAGCTCGCGACCCCGCTATACATCCACTACCACCAGCTTAGGGGTAGCAGACGGGGCCGACCCGAGTACAGGACCCAGATGGGCTTCCCTCACCCTTGGATGGGTGGCTGGTGGAGGCTCTGGGACATAGTGGAGCAGCAGAAGATAAGCGCCTACGGAACCCTGAAGGCGGCGACCAGGTTCAGGGGACTCATCCTCCGGAACATGTACAGGAAGGCGAGCGGCGCCATAATTAGGGGAGCCGAGGAGCCGCCTTACGCTTTCGTCATCAAGCCCGAGCAGCACGACGAGCTGGCCGCCTACAAGCTGATGAAGACCCTCATGGACGTGGGGGTCGAGGTGAGCCGCAGCCAGCGGGAGTTCGTGGCGGACGGCGTCAGCTACCCCCGAGGCACCTACGTGGTGTTCGCGGCCCAGCAATGTAGGCCCTACGTTGTGAGCCTCCTGAAGCGCACCTTCTACCACCTGGGGGCGTTCAGCAAGTACCCCGACGGGACCCCCGTGGTCCCCTACGACCTCTCAACGTACACCGTCGCCGAGTTCAGCGGCGTCAGGCTCCACGAGATCGAGAAGCCCTTCGAAGGCAACTTCGAGACGCTCACAAGCATCAGGTTTCCACGCGGCAGCGTCGAGGAGGCGGCCAACGGCTGGCTCCTGGACGTGCGCGTCAACGACGGCTTCGAGGCCGTCAACAGGCTTCTCAGGAAGGGGATCACCGTGCACCGGCTCACCGAGCCTGCGTCGACTGAGGTCGGCATCTTCTCGGCGGGCAGCTTCTACATCCCCAAGGCTGAGGGTCTACAGGGAGAGCTGGAGAGGCTGAGCAAGAGGTGCCACATTAGTTTCGAGGCGGCTCCGGCGGCCGTGAAGTCGAGGCCCGTGAAGATGCTTCGCGTCGGGATGTACCAGCGGTACTGGGGGGGCAACGCGGACGAGGGCTGGACACGGTTCCTGCTGGAGCAGTACAAGTTCAGGCACAAGACCCTGAGGGACAAGGACATCCAGCGTGGGAAGCTAGCGAAGAACTACGACATAATAATACTGCCCTCCGACGCCACCGAGCTGATCATGGGAGACAAGATCGAAGAATACTATGAGAAGCGTAGGGGAGGCGGCTTCACCATGCCCAACTACCCGCCTGAGTACAGGAGCGGCGTCGGCGAAGAAGGCGTCGAGAAGCTCAAGGAGTTCGTCGAGGAGGGCGGGACGCTGCTCTGCTTCGGCGAGTCCAGTAACTTCGCCATAGAGAAGCTGGGGCTCCCAGTCAGGAACGTTTTGAAGGACGTGAAGAACACCGAGTTCGTGTGCCCGGGCAGCACGCTGCACGTGGACGTCGACGGCGGCCACCCGCTGGCGTGGGGCATCCAAGACGACCTGCTGATCGTGTTCCGTCACCACCCGGCGTTCGAGGTGAAGCCGAGGGTAAACAACGAGGAGTACAGCGTCGTCCTCAGCTACCCCGATAAGCACATCATGGAGAGCGGGTGGCTCACCGGCGAGGAGCGCCTGAGCCGCAAGGCGGCCATGGTGGAGGCCAAGCTGGGTAAGGGGCGTGTGGTGCTCTACGGGTTCCAGCCCCAGATGAGGGCTCAGCCCGAGGCCACGTTCAAGCTTCTCTTCAACGCCCTCCTCGGGTAGCGGATTTTATCGCTTACCCCACCATTTTTTCCCATGTTTTTATACTGAAGCACATGATCGAAGACGTTTTATATAGCACTCGTGTAGCTACTAAGATTCGTGATCAAAAATGGGAGTCGAAAAGTTCGCTAAGAAAGAGGTCGCCGCCCTCATGAAGGCTCGCGGCAGCCTCACCCGCGCCACCGTTGGCCCCATAGAGGGGTTGATCAATCTCGGGGCAGGGGACCCTGACTTCAACCAGCCCGAGTTCATCAACAAGGCCGTCTATGAGGCCATGAAGGCGGGCTATACCCACTACAGCTTCACCGGTGAGCCCGACTTCAAGGAGGCCATCGCCGGGTACTACAAGAAGTACGGCGTCACAGTGGACCCGAAGACCCAGGTGCTCATCACCTCGGGCGGGAGCCAAGCCATCTTCCAGGCCTTCGGCGCCATCCTCAACCCCGGCGATGAGCTCCTCATCATGGACCCGGCCTACCAAGGCTACAACACTCCCTCGGCCTACTTCGGAGCCAAGATGACCCGCGCCAAACAGACGAAAGACAAGAACGGGATCTACAGGCCGAACTTCGGCAACATCGAGAACGCCATCACGCCGAAGACGAAGGCCCTGCTCTTCTGCAACCCCGACAACCCGACGGGCACAGTCTGGACCCAGAAGGAGCTGGAGAAGCTGGCGGAGATCGCCGTGGAGAAGGACATCGTGGTCCTCGCCGACGAGATATACACTGAGTTCGTGTGGAACGACAAGCATAAGACTATCATCGACCTCCCCGGAATGTGGGAGCGGACCATGGTGCTCATGAGCTTCAGCAAGACCTTCGCGTGGACGGGCTGTCGCGCCGGCTACATCATCGCGGGCCCCGAGCTCATGAAGGCTATAAACGCGGTGCCGGTGGGCATCTGCAGCGTGCCTGTTCCCTTCCAGAAGGCGGCCGTGGAGGCGCTTGAGAAGGGATGGGGCTTCGTGGCCGAGATGAGGGACGAGTACAAGAAGAGGATCGACTTCATGGTTAAGCGGCTGAATGAGATAGAGGGCGTCAGCTGCCCGATGCCGGAGGGAGCGTTCTACCTGTTCCCCGACGTAAGCAGTTTCGGCGTGCCCAGCATGAAGTTCGCCAGGGACTTCTTCCAGCAGAAGAAGGTAAGGTGCGCGCCGGGCACCCAGTACGGGGAGAACGGAGAAGGCCACATCAGGTTCCCCATGGTTAAGCCGGTGGACGAGCTCGGCGAGGTCTGCGACAGGCTGGAGGACTACGTCAAGAACCTGCCGCCGAAGGCGCCTCCAGCGGTCCCCTAAAACCATCCTTTTTACATTTTATAAGAATTCGAAAATGTACGCGCTTGCTTGGAAAGGTTTTTTCTAGTTACATGGGATTTACATTTTTTCACGGCTGGTTTTGTAGCAGGTTACTTGCCATAAGCGTTTTTTGGGCGGATTCCTGGTTACATGGAGTTTTGTTTTTGGTTGGGGTTCCCAGGTTACTGACTGTTTCAGGAAAAGTTATTTTTCAGTGGAGTCGGGCTGTTTATCTGTTTCTATATTCTCGTCTTCGAGTTGCTCGATGAGCCAATCTATGTTCTCTTCCTTCTCTAGAGCCCAGATATACTGTTCAACGTCGTGAGGAAGGAAGGGAATCAGTGGACCTAAAAAAAAGCGGCCTGCCATCCCACCCAGCCTGCTCATGTTTCTCATGGAACTAAAAACCAGTATCGCCGCCGTCTCAACGCCCCGGTCTTTGATGAGTTTGAGGATCTTCTCCCGAGCTCTTTGCTCTTGCTCGGGAGTCA
>DAOVEE010000225.1 GCA_030669135.1 Candidatus Bathyarchaeota archaeon
ACGCGAGGCATCAGGCTGCCCGTGTACTGCTGGTTGTTCACTGCTATCTCCAGTCTGTCGCCTATCTCGGCCCCCACCGTTTCGAGGGCTGAACGTAGTTCTCCGCGGTACCCGGTAAGCTTGTCCTCGCTCATGTGAACCAGAAAACGTAACAGCGCATCGGCTTAAAAATTGGCGTGGTAATAAGACTCGTGTGACCTTGAACATCAACGGATTCTCTGTAAAATCGATACTGTGGATTCAGCTTGGATAGTTGCTTTACAGCAAAGAGTTAGAGGAGAGTAAATATCATGGTTGTGATGATTAATCGCGGTGACTGAAATGATAGCCAGCATTAAAATAGTTGCAGCCATGACAGGGTTGACACTCTATCTTGTGTTCAACAGGGGCTGCTGCCCGGAGGACCAAAACCGTAGTAGGGGGCCCGTGCAGTGTGCCTGGGCTGAGATCAGGGGCTTCCTCGGTTTAGACTAGATCATGTGGAAGTATTCTTTCTTCTCTGGCTCGTACTCTGTGTCGCCGAGGAGCTCCTGGAACTCCTCGAATAACTGGCTGATCCGCGGGTCGTTGTTGAGGGTGGAGGCCACCTGCTGGTAGTGCTCCTTGTCGCGGAACCTGTTTATCTCCATCCACCTCTGGGGGTCCTCGCTGTCCCTGTATATCTCCACGTTTACGCACCCGTTCTCAAGGTAGGCCTCTATGGCCTTCTTCTCCAGTTTGAAGTAGTCTATGGTCTTGTCGATGGGTATCCTGTAGTGGTATACGACTATGTACACGTCGGCGATCAACAGTATTGGGCGTCGCGCGGATAAAAACGGTTCTCATAGAGGCTTGAAGACGTAGGGGCCGTCGCATGCGTAGCCGAGTCTCCTATAGTACTCCTTGGTGCCGAGGGCGCTCATGACCACCATGCGGTCCATGCCGTACTCCTCCTCGGCGATACGCTCGGCCTCCTCCATGAGCGCCTCTCCCCAGCCCATGTGCTGCCAGTCATACCCGTCGAGCCCCACCGGCGTCATCCTGCCGTACACGTGGAGCTCGCGGACGAGGCCGGTGGACGATGTGATCTCTGGGCGGAAGACGCGGTCAGAGGGTATCCTCAGCCGAATGAACCCGACGAGAACGTCGTTCTCGGTGTCCTCGACGCCGATGAAGTTCTCCTCGCCTCCGGACGCCTCGTAGGTTCGGCGCACAAGCCCGAGGCTCTCGGGCTCCACGCCCTCCCTCGACCGGTGCCCCGCCTCCCTGCACCTTATGCAGCGGCACCCGGAGCCGCGTTCCCGCAGCCTTTTCTGGGCCAGCTGCCTGAGGTTGCTCTTGTCGACGCCCGCCTCGATCTGGTGGAGGGGGATGTCTCTCTGCACCCTCATTATGCGGACCCACGGCGGCACCATCTCCTTCATCTGGGCGACCAGCTCTGTGGCCTGCTCCGTGTTGAGGGGTTCGTAGTCGCCGCTCCTCCACCAGTCGTAGAGCTTGGTGCCCTTGACCACGAGCGTGGGGTATATCTTCAGCATGTCGGGCATGTAGCTTGGGTCGGTGAATATCTGCCTGAAGCCTTCGAGGTCCCGCCGCATGCTTGAGCCGGGTAGGCCGGGCATCATGTGGTAGCATATCTTGAGCGCCGAGTCCTTGAGGCGGCGGGTGCCGTCTATCACGTCTTGGACTGTGTGGCCTCTTTCGACGAGCTTGTAGATGTCGTCGTAGACGTTCTGGACGCCCACCTCGACGCGGGTGACGCCCAGATCGAGCATGTTGTCTACGTCGTTCTCGGTGAGGCAGTCTGGGCGCGTCTCTACGGTGACGCCAACGTTCCTGAGGGTGGATGTCTCCGCGAGCCGCTTCGCCTCCGCCAGCGAACGGGACTCTTCCCCGGTTATGGCGTCGAGGCAGCCCTTGACGAACCACTCCTGGTAGTCCCTGGGGCCGGCGGGGAAGGTGCCGCCCATGATGATGAGGTCTATCTTGTCTACGGTGTGCCCTATGGCCTCAAGCTGCTCCATCCTGCTCCTGACTTGGCTATACGGGTCGAAGCTGTTCTGGATTCCCCTCATGGCGGCTGGCTCGTGACCGGTGTAGCTCTGAGGGCTGTTCACCTCGGGGCCGCCGGGGCAGTAGGCGCACCTGCCGTGGGGGCACGCCATGGGCTTGGTCATGACTGCGACGACGTTAACGCCGCTGAGCGCCCTCGTGGCCTTGCGTCTGAGCACAGGGATGAGCCTCTCCCGCTCGTCCGCCGTGAGCAGCCTGATGAGCTCCGAGTTGCCCGGAATCCTGCCGAGGTTATGCTTCCGGGTTACCTGGAACTTGGCGTACTCCAGGTCGTCCCTGGTGGGCGTCTCCTTCTCCAGCAACAGGTCGATGATCTCTCGGAGCGGCTGCAAGTCGAGTCAAAGGGAAACCGGTTTGTTAAAAAGATTATCGCAGCCCTGAACACTTTGGGCGATGGTAAGCATCAAATCCCGATGATCCATGATTATAATGATTACATGCTAAACGAGGTAGAGAAGAGGGTCATCGGGGAGGCGTACACCAGCACGCGGCCCCTCGAGAACCTGACGACTCTGTGCGACGACTACGGCGGCAGGTTCGCGGGCACGGAGGAGAACCGGGAGGCGGCGGAGTACATC
>DAOVEE010000238.1 GCA_030669135.1 Candidatus Bathyarchaeota archaeon
ACGAATAATATTTACTATAAAAAATTACGAAAAGAATATATGTGGTGACGGTGCCTCCCATAGCCATGCTTCCCGCTATAGACATAATACCAGACAGGAGACGGAAGCTCGGTCTAACCCAGACCCAGCTAGCGGACATGGCAGGGGTCAGCCAGAGCTACATCGCTAAGCTTGAGGCCGGCAAGATCGAGCCAAGCTACCTCAAGGTGAAGGCCATATTCAAGGCCCTGGACCGGGTTGAGCGTAGGAAAGAGGTGTCCGCCGGGGAGATGATGACGAAGGAGGTTGTGAGTGTCGAAGCCGACGCTTACATCCATGAGGCCGTCGAGGCCATGAGGAAACACGGGTTCAGCCAGCTCCCCGTGACCGTGGACGGTAAGCCCGTGGGCGGGGTGTCGGAGAGGACCCTCCTAGATCAGGTTCTCTACCCTGACGACGACAAGCCGCCTGGGATGAGGCGGGTCAGGGAAGTAATGGAGGAGTCGTTCCCACAGGTCTCTGATGACGCGCCCCTCAGCCTGCTTTCCAGTCTGCTCAAGTACTACCCGGCAGTATTGGTGCAGAGGAAGGGCGAGATAGTGGGCATCATCACGAAGGCCGACCTGCTTGGGGCCATCAGCTAGGCTCGTCAGTCAAATAATTCTTTTAAGTGGTGTGCTTACCTCAACTACCCATGAAGCTCAACCGGAGAATGGCCATGACGGTGGTCGTGCTGTTCCTTTTTAGCAGCTCAATCATATTAATGGCGGTTGACACGTTGTTCAGGGGACCAGAGGTGAAGAATATAGCTGTACTAGAGACAAGCCTGGGAGTCATAGAGATCGAGCTCGACCGGGACAAGACCCCCGTCACCGTGGACAACTTCGTCACGTACGTCGAGGAGGGATTCTACGACGGGCTCGTCTTCCACAGAGTGATAGAGGGCTTCATGATACAGGGAGGAGGCGTCCAGCCCGACGGAACGTGGAAGGAGGGCAACGACCCCATAAGGAACGAGGCCAGAAACGGCCTCAAGAACGAGCGCGGCACCATAGCCATGGCAAGGTCGTCTGACCCAGACTCCGCGACAAGCCAGTTCTTCATCAACACCGTGGACAACCCGGGCCTGGACTACCCCAACCCGGACGGCTACGGCTACACTGTCTTCGGCAAGGTCGTGGAGGGCATGGATGTGGTGGACGCCATCGAGTCGGCGTCGACCGGAGACAAGGCTACGCCCTACGGAGCGATGAGTGACTGGCCAGTCACGGACGTCGTCATCGTCAGGGCTTACATGAAGGAGAGCTAACCTTTCCCTTCACGTTACTGAGAGATAAAATGTCTTACTCGAACGACCTGAATTAATAAAAAAGGTTAAAGGGAGAAGACGACTTCTCCGTCGATGACGACCTTCTGAACCTTGGTCATCACGTCCAGAGGGTCGCCGCTCAGCAGCCTCAGGTCCGCGTCCTTGCCGACCTCTACGCTGCCGACTCGGTCGGCTACTCCCAGTATGTCGGCGGGCACTATGGTGATGGCCTTCAACGCGTAGTCGTAGGGTAGGCCGTGCTTGACGCTGTAGGCGGCGCACAGGGGCAGGAACCTGATGGTGCTCCCGACGGCGTCTGTCTGTATGGCGAACTTGACTCCCGCCTCGTGCATGATCCGTGGGGTGTCGTAGCTCAGTTCCCTCATCTCCCACTTGCCGCGGGCGGTGAGGCTGGGCCCCCAGACCGCCGGGACGCGTTTCTTCGCTATATAGTCGGCTATCCTGTGTCCCTCGGTGGCGTGCTCCCAGCTCATCTCCACGTCGAACTCCTCGCAGATGCGGATAGCCGTCACGACGTCGTCCGCCCTGTGGGCGTGGGCCCTGAAGGGTATCTCCTTCCTTAGCACTGGGGCGAGGGCCTCCAGCCTGATGTCGTGCTCCGGCTGCTTCTCTGGGTCGTCCTTGAACATCTCCTGTTTGTCCAAGTAGTTTCTGGTCTTCTGGAGCCACTCCCTGAGGACGCCGGCGACGCCCATGCGGGTGCTGGGCATCTTCTTCTGCTCGACGCCGTAGACTCGTCTCGGGTTCTCGCCGAACGCTATCTTCATGCCGCTGGGGCTCCTGATGACCATCTCGTCGGTGGTGGTCTTTGGAGCCGTCTTGATGACCACGCCGTAGCCGCCTATGACGTTGGCGCTCCCGGGCAGCACCTGCGCCGTTGTGACGCCCTCCTGGAGGGCGGCCGCGAGCCCCCCCTCGTCGGCGTTGGCTTTGATGCCGTCCAGCGCCCGTACGTGGGGCGTCGCGGGGTCGGTGACCTCGTTGCCGTCGCTTCCGGCCCAGCCGATGGTCTCCTCCCAGATGCCTATGTGGCAGTGGGCCTCGACGAGGCCGGGCATCACCACTCTGGCCTTCAGGGTCTTGACGCCTTCCGGCACTTTGATGTCTGGTCCCACGGCCTTGATCTTCCCCTTGTCGATGAGGATTATTCCGTCGACCACG
>DAOVEE010000245.1 GCA_030669135.1 Candidatus Bathyarchaeota archaeon
TGGAGGCGCCCCTTCAAGGTGATCATTATGAAGCCCGAGGGAGTCTACGTGCCCAGCATAACCCCTTTCGACAAGGACGGGGAAATCGTGTTCGAAGCGCTGGAGACGCTGATCGAATACTGGGTGGACGGCGGTGTCTCCGGGATCGTGGCCAACGCGAGCACCGGGGAGGCCCCGTACCTGAGCAGGGAAGAGAAGAAGAGTATCATCGAGTTCATGATAGACAAGGTGGACGGCCGAGCCCGGGTGTTCGCGGGCACGGGGGCCATGGGCACCCGGGAGACCATCGAGCTCACCAGGGACGCCAAGGAGGCGGGGGCCGAGACCGCCCTCGTGACGACGCCTTTCTTCTTCAAGCCCACGGGAGACGAGATAGCCATGCACTTCATAGACCTCTTGGACGCCGTCGACCTCCCCGTGATACTCTACAACGTCCCCAAGTTCACCGGGTACAGCGTGGACCCGAAGACGGTGGCGAGGATATCCGAGGAGTCCAGCGGCCTCGTCGCCATGAAGGACAGCAGCAGCAACCCCGGCGCCATGGCCGAGGTCATCAGGCTCTGCGGGGACAGGATAAACGCCCTCTCAGGCTCAGCGGACATGATACTGCCGACGCTCATGCTAGGCGGTAAGGGCGCCATAGTGGCCGTCGCCAACGTGATCCCGGCGCCGTGCGTGGGCATAGTGGAAGCCTACAGGAGAAACGACTTGGCCGCAGCCGGGAAGGGGCAGCACACCGCCAGCTACGTGAACAAGGTTCTCGTCCGGGAGAACCCCCAGATAGCCGCGATAAAGACGGCCCTGAACCAGATGGGGTACGGCGCCGGGGTGCCCCGAAAGCCGTTGACGCCCCTAGACGACGCGGTCGCCGAGAAGATCAGGGCCGCCATGAAGAAGGCTTAGCCGATCTTCTTCACCATGGAGGTCTTCCCGGCGTAGAACACCTTGCCGGTCTCCGTGAAACCCATCTCGGACCAGAACCCCACGGCCTCAGCCTCCGAGTCGATCTGGATCCACTCAGCGCCGATGTTCTCTGCGAACCTCTCGGCCTTGAGGTAGAGGGCTCTGCCGTGGCCGCTGCCCCTACAGTCGGGCTTGACTTCGACGTTCTCTATGTAAAGAGTGTCAGGGCGTATGGCCCGCGAGTCTCGGAGAAGAACCGCTTGGACGTAACCGTGCTCATCCCCGAGCACCCAAGCCGAACCCTTCCCGTAGCTCTCCCCAGGCCCCGTGATCACGAAGAGGCCCTCAGGCGTGTAGCTCCTGCGGCGCCTAGCTTCCCCTGGGGCCCCTGACGGATGCATCTTTGGATGCCTCTCCTCAGAATACGCTGACCCACGTTATATATGGGTTGTAGGGCGGTCCCGCTACCTGATGATTTGGCTGTGGAGCGCGGTCACGACGGTGTCGCAGGTGAGCTCGACCTCCACGCAGCCGTCTTCGCCTCTCACCCTCGTCACGCCCTCGCCCGCTCTGCTGATGATCCACTCCCTGAACACCCAGTCATTGCTCCCAGATGTTGCGAGCAAACAGACAACCGAGCCCTCGTCGGCGAGGTAGACCCCCGGCTCAGGCGCAGTCGCCAACCCCGACACGCCGTCTGGCTGAACCATGATGGTGAGCTTCACCTTTCCCACCGGCGCCTGGAGCCAGGGCGTGGGCCCCGGATCGACGTCCACCAGTCTCTCAAGCACTAGGGTAGTCGAGTTCCCGAATCTACCCGCAGCCGTTACCTGCAGGAGGGTCACGTTTCCGCCGGGTGCCTCAGAGGTTCCCTGCTCTTCGGCCGTGTCTGAAGTACCCGTGAAAGGTATAGGCCGCGATATCCTCAGCACGGTATTATTGTATCGGTCTTTCACCGCTGCGTAGAGCTGCACCCGGTCAGGCGGATCGGAGGCGTTGAGAGCGTACCTCTTGTGGACGGTGAGACACGTGTCATGGCCGCTGGAGGTGGCTCTCCAGCTATACATCTCCGCTGCCTCCCCGTCTACAAGCAGGCCGTAACTGAGCTTGACCGCTCCGAGGGGGCTTGTGTAATTGATGGAGGCCGACACCGTCCGTGACGAGCCAGCCTTCCCAGTCTTCACTTTTGTGAAGCAGATGTCCTGCAAGGACCCGTCGCCCCGCCCACGGGCCAGCGTGACTGTCGGTGAGGTGTACCGCGTCCACTCGTGTTCGGTGTTCCGCGCGTAGCTCTCCAGCTGGAGCTCGTGCACGCCCTCTCTGAGGGTGATCGTCCTGTTCATGTAGAGGACGGTGGGGGCGTTGACGGCGGGGTGCGCCCAGGGGACGTCGGGTAGGTCGCTCCAGCACACGGCCCCCACGATCATGCCGTCCACGATCAGGTCAAGGCTG
>DAOVEE010000014.1 GCA_030669135.1 Candidatus Bathyarchaeota archaeon
CGTTTCTTATTACGATTGGTGAGTCTTCTGTAGAGCAGTAGAATATTACTTTGTGGCCTTGTTCAAAGACGGATTTCCAGGTCGCCAAGAACTGGGCTTCCTGTTCATCTAGAAGCGCGGCTGACGCGCCGAAGCTTACTGCGATTACTGACCCTTCTGGGAGGTCCACGATACTGTTATAATATGCCTTTACGGGTTCGCTTACAACCACTGGCAAACCCAGTGGACTGATAAGAGGTATGAACATCCCTATGAGGCATAGCGCCCAGATGATCTGGTAGAATCTTGTTGCTTTCGCGAGCCTCTCTTTTACTGTTGCCATTTTAGTCTACCTCCGTCGTCGTCTTCTCTTTGCCCCAGAGTGTCCTGATTCCAACCACAATGGCTCCCAGAGCTGCTGCCATTACAGCTGCTCTGCCACCACCTACGTTGGGGACCAGCATTATCCACTCGCCAAAACCCGTTATTCCAGGTAGGTATACCTGGAAGAGCGGGATCTGTCTAAGCGTATAGATGAGGCCTCCGAACATTAGCGCCGCTGCTTCGAGCCTGAACTGGAGCGCTCCTGAGGGATCTTTTGTGACTAGCCGCATGGTTCTGATGGCGCTGCTTGCCAGCGTGAAGAACATCACGGCGTAGATAGTTCCACCCACATTCTGGTATATGTGGAAGTATAGCCACTGGTAGGCATCGCTGCTGATGTTGCCTGGTACGACCAAAGCTGTTCCGAAGAATATTACGAAGAATACCAGCGGAACAACCAGGTATATCAAGTTGTTCAGGGTCTTGTTTCTTTGATAGTTCATGTATTGGGCGTAGACCATGTAAATTAAGCCAAGACCGACGCTCGTCGCGCTTATAACAGGTATCCAACTTGTGAAGACGCCTTTAATTGTTTCAAAGATATCAAGTGTCGTGAAGAATGCTAGCAGTATCACTATACCGATGAAGGATAGCACCGCTGTCGGGATTTCTCGTTTAAACATTGCCATGATTCATTCCCTCCTATAGGCTGAGCAGCGCGGCCACGTCAAGGCCGACCGCTGCCAGCAAGGTTCCAACAATCAGCAATATGTAGACGAAGAATTTTCCAACCTCTTCGATCAGGATGCCGCTAATCATTATCGGGTCTTCGGATACTTGAGCCGCGGCAGCGTAGATTTCCTCCCCGAGGAACACGTAGTCACACATCATTGCGAATGCGTAGACCATGATCCATCTGCCTGTTCCGCCGACGTTCATGCCCCCCATGATGTGAGCCATCTCGAGACTGATGGGGCAGTCGCTGTAGAATATACCAATACTCAGGTTTAGACCCACCCCCTCCTCAGCATAACTTGCGGTTACCCCTTGAGTCCAGGTCAAGGCTCCACGTCCATAGTACCTCATGTCGTCTCGGCGATACATCTCGGGTTTCCCGGCAAATCCGAAGCCTTCTCGGGCGGTTCCTTCGATCAGTGGAATGCTCTCTGTCTGGGAGGGCAAGTGTACTATCAGGCGGGCTCCGTGTTCTGCACAGAGGATGGTGATGTGTCTGAGGAATGCCAACGCGGTCAGCGTCATAGACACGAGGTTGCTGTAAAGCTGTCCCCCTGATTGACCCATGGCGAAGTGTACGGGCTTGTCCTCTTCGACGGACTTCCCGACGCCCTCACGTATGGCGTCCAGAGCGGGTATGTGTCTGATGAATGGCTTCCAAGTAGGATCTTTCGTCTTTTCATAGAAGTAGTATGTCGCTACGATCATAACGATCATTAATAAGAGATCTAAATACGTTCCTGTTTTTATCATCGCAATCTCTCCTGATTGCTGCATATCATTTAGGTGAAACGTATTTAATACTTAGCAGTTTTACTTTTTTTTTAAACGTATGCACTATTATTAACCTCTTAAAACAGGATGACCGGTTCCGATAATATGATTTGGGCGTGGTAAATGTGTTAGGAATCTTCGCCTACAACTATGAAGAAGAATATTACATATCCACACATGTCGTTGCTATACAGGAAAATTCTATATCCGTGCCACATGGAGTAAGCGTTTTTCGAGTGGAGTCTATCTAAACGTCTATTTTTAATGAGGTTACCTCAAATCTCCGGCTCGCGGCTGGATTATGGGAAAAAAGGTTATTGTTTGGGGATCTTCTCCCAGTTCTCTCGAGCTATTTCTAGGGGCGGCTGGAGTCCCTCGGGAAGCGGCGTCTCGTAGGTTCGTCCCTTGAGCCGTTCCTCGTGCTCCTTCTTGAACGCGTAGCGTAGGTTCTCGTCTGTGAGTACATCTAAGGCGGCGCCGGCCATGGCCTTAGCTGCGAAGACCAGGCTCTTGTGACCGATGGTGCTGCCTGCGCAGGCGACGAAGGCCCAGCTGTGCCCAGGGGCGCCGAGGACGTTGCACGCGGTGCCGAACTCCAGTGTGGGGCAGACCCAGCTGACGTCGCCGACGTCGGTGCTGCCGGGGCTGGTCTCTCCCTCCCCCCACGGGTCCAGTATGTCGGTCATGAGGTCCACGTCCACGTACCTCTCCCAGTCTGGAACCTTGGCCTTGCGCATGGCGTTGACCTTGCTCTGTCTGCTGAACTGGCCGGCTATCTTGGCGGCGAACCCCAGCTCCTCCTCGCTCCACTCGGGGGCGCCTACTTCCCTCATGTTCTTGACCACCAGGTCCGCGAGGCCCTTGCATGGAATCTTGTTGTAGAGGCCGTCGATGAACTGAACCTCCAGCTCGGTCTCCGTCATGAGGGCTGCGCCCTCGGCGATCTTGATGATCCTCTTGTATATCGGGTCCAGTTGACCCCGCTCAGGGGCCCTGATATAGTACCAGCTCCGGGCGTAGTCAGGCACAACGTTAGGCTGGCCGCCGCCCTCCTCGATGACGTAGTGGACCCTCGCCTCCTGGATGACGTGCTCCCGTAGATAGTTGACTCCTATGTTCATCAGCTCTACCGCGTCCAGGGCGCTGCGCCCTATCTCGGGGTTCCCTGCGGCGTGGCTCGTTTTGCCGTAGTAGTGGAACCTGACGTCGTTGGTGGCGGTGCTGCTGCTCAGGCTGGCCACGTTCATGCTGCTGGGGTGGTGGCTCAGGCAGGCGTCCACGTCGTCGTAGAGGCCGTCCATGACCATGAAGACCTTGCCCCCGAAGTTCTCCTCCGCAGGGGTCCCGTGGAACCTGACGGTGCCCTTGAGGCCCTCCTTCTCCATGGCGTACCTGACGGCGATGGCGGCGGCCATGGCGGAGGCGCCGTGGACGTTGTGGCCGCACCCGTGGCCCATGCCGCCCGCCACGAGGGGCTCCTTTCGGGGCACCACCTTGTTGCTGATGCCCGGCAGTGCGTCGTACTCTCCCTGGGTCGTGATCACGGGCTTCCCCGTCCCATACTCCGCGAGTATCGCGGTGGGCATCCCCGCGACCCCCAGCTTCACCTTGAAGCCGTGCTTCTTGAGCGTGTCCGCGATGAGCCTGCTGCTCTTGTCCTCGCAGAGCCCGTACTCAGCGTAGCCCCAGACCTTGTCGCTTATCTCGGTCAACTGGTCGTGGTGATCGTCTATCCACTTCCAAGCTGTCTCCTTGACCATAACCATCATGATAAATTGGATGGACGAGTGTAAAAACTTGGTGAGGCACGATCAAACAATATATTCCCCCGGGCCAACGTTCTACATGGTTTCTATGCCCAAGCTCGTTGAACTGCTGAGGAAGCAGAAGGAGATAGAGGAGAGCCACGCCGAGAGGCTCGCGGAATCAATGGAGCAGCTGGGGCACCCCCTGATCAGGGCGCTGCTCGAGACCATACTCCACGACAGCAGGAAGCACGCCGCTGTCTGCCAGGCCCTCATCGACGTGGACGCCGGCTCGGTGCCGCTGAGGCTGGACGTTGACATGGGGTCCGCCGTGAGCCTCCACCAAGACATAAAGCAGCACGTGGCTGTCGAAGCGGAGATGATCAAGCTGCTTGAGGAGATGGTGAGCCAGACACGGGACGACCGCGTCAAAGCGTTCCTAGGCTACCTGCTGGACGAGGAGCGGCGCCACCACTCCATGCTAAGCGGGATGAGCAACCTCATCGACAGGGACAGCGTCGCCATCGACGAGTACCTAGGCCTCTTCGAGAAGTACATGATAGTACCCCCTCAGTGATATGTTTCAGGAGCCAAGGCGCAGCGGGTGGAATTCGAACCCACGACCCTGGGGAGGGACCAGTTCAATAGACTGGCGCGATAGTCCGACTCTGCCACCGCTGCACCTTTTTGTCCACAACATTCTGATAAATCGAAAATGTTCTGTCATGGCTTTCCTTACGGTAAAAATAAGGTGAGTTTGCGGTCCCTCCCCAGGATTAAACCAGTCTCACCTGTGGAAAGACACATGTCTTTCCACGATCATCCCTGATTTTTCACTGTATATATGTGTTAGTATCTTTAAAGGAGATAATAACAGGACAAAGGCTAGATGGAGGAACCTAGAGCCCTAGGCTAGGCCGCTGCAATGAAAAAAGAGGCAGGAGCTACTTCAGGAAAGTTATGCTCGCCAGTAGCTCCCCGCAGTTCACCGAGTAGAAGCACCTCATCATGCCCACCACCCCGTCCTTGGGGGCCGTCACCGTTTGTCTGACCTCCCCGAAGAGGTCTGTGACCACCCCTAACACGTCCCCGACCTTCACCGCCTGATCCGTGGTGACCGCGGGCCGCCATATGCCTCCCTCCACGGCCCTGAGCCTAGTGCTGCCTTTGCTTATCACCGGCTCAACCATCTCGGGCTTCCCCTCGATGACCCCAAAGTACCTGAGGACATTCATTATGCCCTCATGGTGGAACACTATTTCATCCTCCCTCACGGGGAAGGGTGTGCCTGACTCCGAGGTTATGCACGGGATGCCGAGCCTGCTCTGGGCGCACATGGTCATCCCGGTGGGGCTCACCGGGAACAGGGTGATGAACCGGGTGGGGAAGCACCGGGCCATGTCCAGGGCCAACTTGTTGACCTCCTCGTCGTCCCCCTTTCCGGCTATGACGTAGTTGTGGATGTCCTCGTTGACGTCCCCACCGTGGCAGTCCATCAACGCGTCACACCTCTTGATGACGCCATCGTAGACCGTGTGGGCTATCCGCTGGCTCAGGGTGCCCTCCTTGTCGCCGGGGAACACCCTGTTGAGGTTCATCTGGTCGAAGGGGCTGAGAAACATGGTCTTGTGCTCGAACTGGGGGCCGTTGAGGATTGGGACCGCTAGGACGGTGCCCCGCATCTTCTTGGGGTCCAGCTCCCGGATGATCCTTATGACCGCCTCTATGCTTGCGAACTCGGTGCCGTGGGTGCCGCCTATTATGCCGACGGTCTTTCCCTTCTCTGCGCCGTTGATGACGGCCAGGGGCATCCTGTAGGTGTTGACGCTGGTGGTGCCGGCGTCTAGGAACCCCTTGGCCTTCTCGCCGGGCGCAGCCGATATACCGCCTACGTTTACGGTGCTCATACTTTTCTTTTCCCCTTTAGTTTCTCCCACGCTTCCTTGGCGATCTCCAGGGGCGGCTCGACCTCGGGAGGTATGGGCGACGAGTACTTGCGCCCCGCCAGCCGCTCGACGTGCTCATCCTTGGCCTTCTTAAGCCACTCCGACTTCGTGTACAACTCCAAGGCGCTGGCCGCCAAGGTCTTGGCGGCGAACACGAGCGATTTGTGGCCTATGCTCATGCCGTTCACCGCCGTGAACCTCCAGTCGTGGCCTGGGGCGCCGAGGACGTTGCAGGCGGTGCCGAACTCCATGGTGGGGCACTGCCAGCTCACGTCGCTCACATCGGTGCTGCCGTGGCTGATCTCGCCGTCGTTCCAGGCGTCCAGTATGTCCGTCATGAGGTTCACGTCCACGTACTTCTCCCAGTTGGGTACCTTGTTCTTGCGGAGGCTGTTGATCTTGTTCTGCTTGTCGAGGGTTTCGGCGATCTCGGCCGCGAAGCCGAGCTCCTCTTTGTTCCACTCGGGGGCTCCCACCAGCCGCATGTTAGCGGTCACCAGCTCGCTGAGGGTCCTGCTGGGTATCTTGTTGTAGATGGCGGCGATGAGGTCGATCTTGAGCTCCGTCTCCGTCATCAAGGCGGCACCTTCGGCGATCTTATTTATGCGCTTGCAGATGGCGTCCACCTGGTCCCTCTCCGGGGCCCGTATGTAGTACCAGCTGCGGGCGTAGTCGGGCACCACGTTCGGCTGCCCACCGCCCTGCTCTATCACGTAGTGGACCCTCGCGTCCTGAATTACGTGCTCCCTTAGAAAGTTGACTCCTATGTTCATCAGCTCTATGGCGTCCAGGGCGCTGCGTCCCTGCTCTGGGCTGCCCGCGGCGTGGGCGGTCTTTCCGAAGAACTCGTACTTGACGCTGTTCACGGCGTTGCTGGACGAGAGGCCGGCGACATTCATGCTGCCTGGGTGGTGGCTCAGGCACGCGTCCACTCCCTTGAAACTGCCTGCGCGCACCATGTAGGCCTTGCCGTCGTAGTTCTCCTCGGCGGGGCTGCCGAAGCACTTCACCGTGCCGGGGAGCCTCTCCTCCTCCATGACGTACCGGGTGGCGATGGCGGCCATGAAGCCGCTGGTGCCGTGGACGTTGTGGCCGCAGCCGTGGCCGGGCCCGTCCTCCACAAGCCACTCCTTGTAGGGCACCGCCTTGTTGCTGATCCCCGGCAACGCGTCGTACTCGCCCATGAAACCTATTACAGGTCTCCCCTTGCCCCAGGAGGCCACGAAGGCGGTAGGCATCCCGGCTACCCCCCGGTCCACCTTGAACCCGTGTCTCTCAAGGGTCTCGGCGTGGAGCTCCGCGCTCTTGAACTCGACGAGACCCAGCTCCGCGTACTCCCAGACCCTGTCGCTTACCTCGATGAACTCGTCCCTATGCTCATCGATCCACTTCCAAGCCTTCTCCTTCAACATGATCAATCAACTGAATTATGTCCCGCGAGGGGTTAAAACTAACGAAAGGCCATGGGTGTACCCTGATTATTTAGCCTGGGTTTATAATTAATGGTAAAACTTAAACCGGGCCGTCGATGTCTTTCGAAGAATGGCTCTAGAGACAGGGATCGACGTCTATTCGCTGCTTCTTCTCTCGGTAGGCCTAGCCATGGACGCGTTCAGCGTCGCCACCGTCACGGGGTTCGGCCTCGGCAGGATAAAGATCAGAGACGCGACTCGGATGTCCATCAGCTTCGGCGCCGCCCACACATTGATGCCCATCGCAGGATGGGTCCTCGGCTCCACTGTAGTGAACCTGGTCTCCGATTACGACCACTGGGTGGCGTTCCTCCTCCTTGCCTTCGTCGGCGGCAGGATGGTAAAGGATGGCCTGGACGGTGACAGCGAGGTGGACCCCAACGAGATACTGGGCGCCGTGAGCCTCTTAATGTTCACCGTGGCCGTCAGCATCGACGCCCTCGCCGTGGGCCTCAGCTTCCGGCTGGAGGACCTCCCCATACTGGTGCCCAGCCTCTTCATGGGTACGGGGACGCTGTTGTTCACCTTCGTGGGGCTTCTGGTCGGCAACAGGACTGGTAAGGCGTTCGGGAAAAAAGCCCAGATAATGGGCGGCCTAGTCCTCATCGGTATAGGGGCCCGGATCGTGTTCACTCATCTAGTTTAGGATGGCCTCGTCTAGGCTCATCCTCTCAGATTTGATGGTCTCCTCGCCGGGCCACCCGATGATTATGTGGTTCCTGCTGGTCATGGTCGGCGACAGGTTGAAGTGTTCGCGTAGCCGCTTCTGCGTCTCCTCGCCGTGGGTCAGCCAGCAGCTGCCGAGGCCCAGGGCGTGGGCCATGAGGCAGATGTGGTCGGCCGCCGCGCCGGCGTCGAAGTAGAGGTTCTGGGGCACGTACTCGTCGAACCGGAGCGTCTTGTACATGCTCAGCTCCTGGAGCACAACGATCATGACGCAGTTCTCGATAGGTATGTCGCTCCTCACCAGCTTCTGCTCCTCCGGGTCCTTCAAGACGAGGAACCTGGTGCAGCCGACGTTGCAGCCGTGGGGCGCGTAGAGCCCCGCCTTTAGGATGCGCCTGATCATCTCGTCAGGCACAGGCTCCGGCTTGAACTGGCGTATGCTCTTCCTGCCGTAGATGAGCCGCTCCATAGTCTCCGCCTCACTCTCCGTGAAACTCTCCCAAGGCGTCGGCTCCAGCTTTACTTTCTCCCCGTTCCTCATCCTACGGGCGAGATCGATGTAGCGGATGCACCACTGGATGTCGGGTGGGTCGAGGGGCAGACCCTTCTTCTTCCATATGCCGAGCAGGTACTCGGCGACTACGCCGAAGCCCTCAGGCATCTTCCGCGTCCCGTTGAGGATGCGGTATATCAAAACCTCCACGGTGTGGTGGGTACGCTCATGGAATATGGCCCTGAGGTCGTCGGGCTTCATCTCCATGAGCTGCTCCTCCGTGTAGCCGTGAACAGTT
Organism: Candidatus Bathyarchaeota archaeon; assembly: GCA_030669135.1. GTDB lineage: Archaea > Thermoproteota > Bathyarchaeia > TCS64 > TCS64 > RBG-16-57-9. Next base: position 8,433 of record DAOVEE010000014.1, read on the forward strand.
AATGGCTTGGACAATACATCACAGGGTAGACGTACCCGTGTACGCCTAAAAGGTGCTTCGCCTAGAGGACGATGCTCAGTATCACCGCCGCGTTGAACATGTCCCTGTAAGGGTACCCGTCCACAGTTTCCCTGATCCAAGGCTTCTCCGCCGAGACCTTCGTCAACGCGGCCTCCAGCTCCGCGTCCGTCACCGGCTTCTCGAGGCCGCCCTCCTCCGCTAGGACCGCCAAGGCGTCCGCGAAGACGAGGCTGTGATCCAAGTTGGAGAAGGGCTTGAACCCGGCCCGGTGGTCGTGGCTCATCACGGCGTAGAGGGCTTCCTCCGGGAGCTTACCCCGAAGCATGTTGGCGGCGACTACGCCGTGCTTCGACCTATCCTCCACGGTCTGGTCGTAGTCGATGTCGTGGAGGACGCCCACCGTCTCCCATAGCCCCCTGCTGCCGCCGAGGCCGCCGGCGAGCACCGCCATGATCCTCCCCACGAGGAGCATGTGGTCGCGCCTGCTGCTGTCCTCTATGAGCCTCAGGGCGTCCTTCTTGGAGATCAACGCTACCATATGAATACCGACCCAACCATTAACGTTTTTTGACGTAAAGCCCCACACGTATCCATGGAGAGCGGCTGGAACCTCTCGGTTTGCGGCTTGAACTGCGCCGTCTGCGATATAATGCTCACGGGGAAGGGAGACGAGGAGAAGCTAAGGGAGATCATGGACTGGTTCAAGGAGGAACGCGGCGTAGATGTGGAGCCTGAGACCATCGTCTGCAAGGGCTGCAGAGGAAGCCTCGAAGCCCACTGGAGCCCAGACTGCGGGATGATGCTCTGCGCCCGGAGTAAGGGATATGACCACTGCTTCCAGTGCCGTGACTTCGTCTGCGAGAAGCTGGACGCCTTCGCCGGCGACGGGATGGACCACCACAGGAGAGCCGTCGAGAACATGAAAAGGATCAAAGATATGGGGCTCGAGGCCTGGGTGGAGGAGCAGCGGGAGAAGGGTCCACCCGTCTTCTGTCTCTAGGGTTTCTCCCTGAAGAACATCCAGTAGAGGACGCCGTTGACGGCCATCAGCGCCGCCCCGGTGAAGAAAGGCATCGAGAGGCTGACGGCGTCGAACATGTACCCGGCCAGCGTGGGCGCCGCCGAGCGCACCCCCATCCTGGCGAAGTTGCTGACACCTATGGCCGTGGCCGTCTCCTCCGGGTCCACCATCCCGGACGCGAAGGTCTGCCTTATGGGCATGGTGAACATGACGATGATCCTGTTGATCACGAACACCGCCATGGCGACGGGGTACGCGTTGGATAACGCGAAGGCGGTGGTGAGCACCGCCGCGGCGATGCGTGACCCGATTATGGTGTTGATGTCGCCGAACCTGCCCACCATGCGCGGGATGAGGAGGTAGCTGAAGATACTTATGAACCTGCTCAGCGAGTATATGGGACCGAGGGCGTCGCTGCCCACCCCGAACTTGTAGAAGATGTAGAGAGTCATGAGGCTCTCTGCCATGCCCCAGCCGAGGCCGCTGGTGGACCGGACAAGGCTGAACCTGAGTATGACGCCCCAGTTCCTTATCTTACCGCCTTTTTTGATCTCGCCTCCGTGGCTGGTCCGACGCCGCGGTTCACTTATGGGGAGCAGGAACACGATTGACAGCGCGGAGCCCACGGCGCAGGCCCACCAGAGCAGCTGATGAGCCTCCACGACGTTGAAGCCGTAGTCCTGCAGGTACACTGGGAGCCCTCCCAGCGCCGAGCCTATGCTAGCCGCCAGCCCGTTAGTGATGGCCATGGCGCTGTAGATGCCGGGCCGCTGCGTGGCCCCAACCTTGTCCGTGATGTACCCCGAGACCACGGGCTGGCCGGCTCCCGCGCCCTCCCCCATGGCGCCCAGCCCCTGACCGAGGGCGAGCATCCAGAAGTCGGTGCTCAAAGCGAATACCACCATCCTCAGGGTGGCGAAAACGGTGCCAACCAGTAGGAAGGGTTTCCGTCCGTACCTGTCGCAGAGGTAGCCGAAGGATATGTGATGGACGGCGCTGACGAGGGTGGCGAGGCTCAGCAGAAGCCCGATCTCCACGTTCGTGTAGCCGAGGAGGGCGAAGTAGATGGCCCTCACCACCTGGAGGAACCCCATTACAATCCGGCGGGTGAACATGCTGGAGGTGAGGAGCCTGATGTCCCTGTCGAACCCGTCTGGCACACGAATTAAACTGGTCACTGGGGATACCCGAATGTGTCCTCGATGGGCTTCACGGTTATCTTATTTCCCCCTCTATTGAGGCTCGCAGTGTAGTCGCTGCTTAGGCCCCAAGTCACTAACCAACTTAGCTCTAAACCTAGAAAATACATCCATGGAATCCATAATGGCTAGCTAATAATATAAAGAGTTTTCAAAGGGGAAACCACGACGATTCAACCGGATATGCTCTATCTCCTGTGACCGTTGAGCTCGTGCAGGGAAGTCTGAGGTCGAAGGCAGGGAAAATGATAAACAAGATGGCTAAACGTATCCGGTGCCGTGATCCTTGTTCATCATATTAAACTGTGAGGTTTAGCAGGCCCAGCAGGACCAGGGTTACCCCTATCAGGAGGTTCACCCACCTACGATTCTCCATGGACCAGAGCTTGAGGTCCATCGTGGTTCGCATCAAGCCGTGAACCACAACGGTGGTTATAACGAATGGTGCGACGATGATCAGGTTGTACAGTGCTATCAATGCGATGCCTGTGATCATGTGGCCCCGTTCCGAGAGCAGGTTCAAAACGATGAAGTAGGGCGCAGACGAGCAGGGCAGCAACAGTATGCCTGTGGCCAGACCCGCCCAGTAGCCGCTCCTGGGGTTCGACGCGCCCTCTATCTGGGCCGAGACCCTGCCTGCGAGGGCGTCTGGAAGATACTTCACGTCTATACCCAAGGCGTCAAGTATCCTGAGACCCCCGAAGACGATGGCGACAGCCGAAACCAGGTACTTAATCCCAGATACCCTTGGGAGTACGCTATACAGTCCTATGCCCAGGAGGAAGTAAGAGGTGAAGAGGCCTAAAGAGAAGGCCAGCCCCACCCTCAGGGCAGCCTTTCTCCCAACGTCGTAGAACACGAGGGAGAGTAGGATCACAAAGACGTTGAAGCAGCATGGGTTAATGGCGTCGACAGCCGCAGCGGCGGCGACCATGGGCAGCAGCTCGAGGAAACCAGTCTCGTCTTCGACAGCGCTGACGTATGGTTCCGTGAAGAGCTGAGAAAGCGTCTTCCTCTTTTCGGCGTCATGGACGACTGTCTTGACCTCCATCGTGCCCTTCGAAACAGCTATGTACACGGGGATGCCGTTCCACTCCTTCTCGTACACCCTACGCCAATCCTCGGCGGAGAGATCGCCGCTGGCAATGGCCGTAAGGTTTCCATCCCGGAACACCGCCGCTAAAGGTATGTAGAGGGTTTCTCCCAGCGCTTCTGTGATCCTCTGAAAACGATTCGTGTTGACCTTCTCGGCGACGTCGTAGAAGACCAGCTCCCCGGCGGGCATGCTGTCTTCGAGTGTCTTCACTCTCTCGCTGACCCCGGAGCAGGTGGGGCATGTCACCACGTATAGTACTAGATCGCCCCGTTGAGCGTAGCCATGTTGGGGGGATAAGAGCACTAAGCATGCGAGCAGGACCACCGCTTTGCTCCAGCGCTTATACCCGAATATAGTATCGAAACCCGCCATAGATTCCTATCACCTATAAAATTTAATGCCTCAATAAAACACGTGGGATGGGCTAGTCTGAGCCCTCCCTCCTTAGAAAATCTCCTAAATCGAATAGGTTCCGGATGACTCGGATGCCTGCCGAGGTCTCGTAGCGCCCATAGCCTATGCATCGTCCATCGAACATCACGAGGTAGTGTCTCCCCAGCTCTATGACACCCTCGACGCGTCTGATGTTTTCCTCGAAGACGTCCCTGCCGCATACAAAGAGCCACGCGGCGTCTCTGCCGAGGTGAACCTTCCTCGTGTCCTCCTCAGCCGCCAGCACCTGTAGAAGCGGGCTGCCCGGCTCGAAGAGACGCCTGTTCCGGCCCAGGTACGTCCCGGCGTACACCAGGCCCCTCCTGCTGAACTGCTGCCGCTCCAGCTCTTGGTTCAGGGTGAACCTCTTGCTGTCTATGCTGAGCACCTCCGGATCCATTCTGGACCCAACCTGCTCCAGGAACCTCTTTAGCAGCCTCACCTCATAACCACCTTCGCCAGGAAGAAGCCCTGTGTATGTGTGATGTTCGGCCAGAACCTGTGGCATTTTGAGATCTCTTCACTAAGTCGCTGACCGAAAACCTCTGTCAGACCCTTTTCCCCTGGCCCGTCTATCTCTTCGAGGGTGACTTCGTGGTTGCTTAACAGCCACTCCATGTTGAGCTCGTTCTCCTCGGGTTCGAGTGAACATGTGGCGTAGAGAAGGGTACCCTCGGGCTCCAGGTGTCTCACGACCGCGGTCAGCAGCCTACGCTGAGTCTCCGCGTTCCTGTGTACGTCCTCGATGCTTCTCTTCCTGAACCAACCAGGGTCGGTGATGTAGTTGCCGGAGCACGGCGCGTCGAGGAGCACCTTGCTGAACCTGGTTCCCAGATCAAGGCTGGTGACGTCGCCGTGGTACACGAGGCCGTTCTCGACGCCGCAGCGTTCAAGGTTGTTCTCCAAGGCGTAGACGCGCCTCCTGTCGACGTCCACCGCGTACAGCAGCCCCTTGTTCCCCATGTAGGCGGCGATCTGTGTGGTCTTGCCGCCCGGCGCCGCGCACATGTCAAGAACCACGTCGCCGGCGTTCGGCGCCAGCGTCTGGGTCGCGAACTGGGAGGCTGTTTCCTGGAGGCTGTAGAGTCCCAGCAGATACTCTATGGAGGCGCCCAGGCTGAACCCTGATTTCTCGACGACGTAGCCGTGGTCAAGGTACGGCACCCTGGTGAGTTTGACGCCGAGGCTCGTAAGCGTCTCCATGATCTCGGCATCGGAGGTCTTGATGGTGTTCACGCGGATGGCTTTGGGTGTCTTCTCGTCGCCCGTGAGGCGGTGCCCAAGCATACGGTAACGGTCCAAGAAGAACTGCTTGCCTGTCTCCTCCCTCGACACAACCAACGTTCGGCTCCACGCCATATAAGGACTCTCAGAAACCTTAAGGGCTAATGGAGAGTAGATGGAGGCATGTCACGGATTAGGGCTAGAGAGTTAGGGGTAAAGCTGGGCACACTCCCCGTGGGAAAATATAACGCCATCACCGACGTGGAGGGGGTCGGCGTGGGGCACTCCACGCTCATCGAGGGCGACTCGGTCAGGACGGGGGTGACGGCCATCGTGCCGCACCAGGGGAACCTGTACGAGGAGAAGGTGACGGCGGCGGCGGACGTGCTCAACGGCTACGGCAAGACCGTGGGGCTCACCCAGATAAAGTTTGAGGGCAACATAGAGACGCCCGTGCTGCTAACCGAGACGCTGAACACGTGGAAGGTGGCGGATGCATCCGTGGACTACTGGGAGCACGGCTACGGGTTCAAGCCCTTCAGCGTGAACACCGTGGTGGGGGAGACCAACGGCGGCTACCTCACCGACAACTACGGCAGGCACGTAGGCAGGGAGATGGTCTTCAAGGCGATAGATAAGGCCCGAAGCAGCGCTGGCATGGGAGCCGTTGAGGAGGGAAACGTCGGCGGAGGCACCCCCATGACGGGCTACGGCTTCAAGGGAGGCATAGGAACCTCGTCGAGGCTGGTGGGCGACGCGGCAGTCGGCGTCATGGTCCAACTGAACTGCGGCCGCAAGGAGGACCTGATGATAGCGGGGGCGCCTGTGGGGAAAGAGGTCCCCATACCGGAGAAGCCTGAGAGTGGCCCCGGGAACAGCATCATGATGATAGTGGCCACCAACGTGGCTCTGGACTCGCGGCAGCTCTGGAAGGTGGCGAAGAGGACCGCCATGGGCCTCGCCAGGACAGGCTCCTTCAGCGGCAACAGCAGCGGCGACTTCACCATAGCCTTCACGACCGGGAGACTAGGGATGGAGGAGTACAACGATTCTTACCCAGCGCTGACGCTGCTGAGCCGGGAAGGCGTCCTGAGCCCTCTCTACCTGGCCACCGTCGAGGCGACGGAGGAGGCGATAATAAACGCACTCTTCAAGGCCGAGACCATGACCGGGTTCAACGGAAACGTACGGCACGCGCTGCCCCTGAACGAGACCAAAAAAATTCTGGAGAAGTACAGCAGAATCTAGTCTTTCCCACTTTTTCATGCGTTCACATACTATGTTTGTTGCCCAGAAACTCCGTTAGAAACAGGGAGCCGTTTTGAGGGTCAGGGGAGCCGCGGAGCGGCGGCTGCATCGCCCCCACGGAGCCCCACAGCATAGAGGTTAAGGTAGGAGCACGAGGAGGGCAGCCCACGTTCACGCATCGGTGACGCCGTGGAAACTATATCTGCGCCGCCGGAAGAGGTTCTAGCTGGCTTTTTATCCGTGGGAACCAACTCATTGACGTGACACTCTATGGCTGATATGAAGCGCGTCAAGATAATGGATCTTGCTAAGATCAGGGCGGTCTCGTCCCCCCAGATATCCCCCGACGGGGGGAGCGCGGTCTTCGTCCACACGGTGATGGACTTCGAGAAGGACGAGTACCTGGGCGACCTCTGGATCGCCGACCTGGAGACCGGCGAGGCGAGGCAGTTCACCTCGGGGCGTCGGAAGGACGGGAACCCCCGGTGGAGCCCAGACGGCAAACGCATACTGTTCACCTCGAAGCCCCCCGCCAAGGAGGATGAGGAGAAGAAGAAGGCCCAGCTCTACGTCATCGACGTGGACGGCGGCGAGGCCAGGCAGCTCACGGACCTGGAGAAGGGCGTGGAAGGCCCAAGGTGGAGCCCAGACGGTAAGCGCATCCTGTTCCTCAGCGACGTGGAGCGCGTGGACAGGGGCGAGAGCGACGTCAAGGTCATAGACCGCCTCGTCTACAAGTTCGACGGCAGGGGCTTCTTCGAGAACCTTCGGAAACACCTCTTCACGGTGTCCGCGAAGGGAGGCAAACCCAAGCAGGTCACCGAGGGAGAGTACGACGTGGCGAACGCAGAGTGGATGAGCGACGGCGGGAGCATCGTCTTCGTAGGCAACCTGGAGCCCGACGCCGACCTTGTGCGCCGCTACTACCTCTACGAGGTGGACGCCAAGGGAGGGGAGCCCGTCCAGCTCACCGAGACGCTGATGAGCATAAGCGGCGTCTCGCCACACCCGGAGGAGAGGCTCGTCGCGTTCACGGGCCACGACTACGGCCGCGGCTCAGGCTCCAACAGCGACGTCTGGACGCTCAGTGAAGGCGGGGAGCCCGTGAACCTCACCTCCGGCTTCGACCAGGACCTTGGCACCAAGCTCAGCAGCGACATTAGGGTCAGCAGCCCGGGCACCATGCCGGCGTGGTGTTGCGACCACCTCTACTTCACCAGCACCTACGACGGCGACTCCTGGCTCTACAGGGTGCATAGAGACGGTGGCGACGTGGAGAAGGTGCTCGGAGGCAGGGACCACAGCGTCGAGTCATTCACTGTCAACGAGGACGGCAAGGTAGCGTACACCGTTCTACAGACAACGAAGCCGATGGAGCTGTGGAGCTGGGACGGCGAGAAACCCAGGCAGGTAACCGACCTTAACAGGGACTACCTCAAGAAGACGGAGGTGACGCCCCACGAGGAGTTCACCTTCACCAGCGACGCGGGGCACACGGTGCAGGGCTGGCTCATGAAGCCCCCCGGCTTCGACGCCTCGAAGATGTACCCGCTGATACTCCACATCCACGGCGGCCCCAGGGGCGCCTACGGGAACAGCTTCCTCCACGAGTTTCAGGTCCTCGCCGCCCAGGGCTGGGCCGTCATGTACATAAACCCGTGGGGCAGCGGCGGCTACAGCGAGGAGTACCAGGCGGCGCTGCCGGGCCACTACTTCGAGCAGGACTACGACGACCTCATGAAGGCTGTGGACGTGGTCATGGAGAGGAACCCCTGGGTGGACGCGGGGAGGCTGGGGGTGACGGGGGGCAGCTACGGCGGCGTGATGACCAACTGGATCATCACTCACACCGACAGGTTCGCCGCGGCGGTGACGCTTCGAAGCATAACCAACTGGGTCACGTTCTTCGGCGTATCGGACATCGGCTGGACCTTCGGGAAGACCGAGCTGGGGGGCGTCCCGTGGGAGATGGAGGACGTGTTCATGGAGAAGAGCCCCATCAGGCACGTCGCCAACGTGAAGACGCCCACCATGATCATACACAGCGAGGAGGACTACAGGTGCCCCATGGAGCAGGCCGAGCAGCTGTTCACAGCCCTCAAGGTCCTGGGCGTGGACGCCGAGCTCATAAGGTTCCCCGGGGAGAGCCACGAGCTCAGCCGCGGAGGCAAGCCCAAACACCGCAGGGAGCGGCTGGAGCACATGGTGCGCTGGTTCAAGAAGTACCTCGACTAGCCTCTCCTCAACCTTTTCACACTTATCTGAATACGTGGCGCGTCAAGTTACCCTGTTCCCAGCATCTTCCCCCTCTTCTGGCTCGTCATCCTCGGTCTTGGGCAAGGCTTCACGAGAAATCGAGTTCAGCTGACGCTTCGCGAGAAACGGCGACACAGTCGAGTTGTAGATCAAGGAGACGAGGACAATGGGGATGCATATGTTCGTGAAGACATCCGGGTCTGAGAAGAAGAGGCCGGTCGGGTCGTACTTGACGGGGAACTGGCTCAGCACAAGGGTGCCGGCGCCCTGGATAAAGATCAGCCTCGTGACGATGAGCTCCCTGTCCCCGAAACCGTGGATCTTCCCGACCACCGTCACCACGACGAATCGCACGACGATTATGAGCGCCGAGACCATGAGCCCCATCATGAAGCTCTCCACGCTGGGCGTCATCACGAGACCGAGGTAGACGAAGAAGAGGGCCTTGATCAGGAAGGTGAGCTCGTCGTGGTAGTCCCTGAGCTTCCTCCTGTCGATCCTGGCTCTCCTCCCCAGCCCCAGGCTCCTGGTCACGAAGCCGAAGTTCATCAAAGTGAAGCCCACCAAGAACACGGAGATAGGTCCACCGCCTCCGCCGCTGACCCACTCAGCGAACACATACACCGGGAACAAGGCGGCGATGGTCATCATATAGTTGAGGGGCCTGTCCCTGAGCCTTGACAGCGTCTCGCCCCAGATGAGCCCGACCCCCGCCCCTAGGGTGACCGCAGTCAGCGACACGAAGAGTATATCCCTCGCCGCTGTTCTGGGCCCCGCACCGGTCAAAGTGGCCATCTCGATGAGGGTCAGCACCGCCACAACCCTGATGGGGTCACCCAGGGTGGACTCAAGCTGAAGCAGCGCCATGGAGTCCCCCCCATCCTTGAAGCCGCCGCTTATCGACGACACTAGGCTGCTCACCGAGACGCCGCGCATCCCCGCCACCATGGCCCCCAGCAGAAAGGCGTCGACATGGCTGAAGGTCTCGGGCGCGAGGAGACGCAGGGAGCCCCCGGCGACCAACGTGATGGACAGGAAGCTCGCCACGGCCAGCCCCATCGCCCTCCAAGTGTTGCCGAGGAGCTCCTGCGCGTTGATGGAGATCCCGGTGCTGAAGCTGAACATGATGACGACGACGAGGAGCATGAGCTCGAATATGCCGCCGAACAGGGACTCGTCGAAGAAACCAAGTATGGGACCCATGAGTATGCCGAAGCCCAGAAGCCAGACGATGTCGGGTATCCTGGTGCGGTTGTAGAAGATGCCGGCGATGTAAGCCAGTATGATGGTGAAGGAGGCGAGTAGAAGGATCTGCTCGGCGTTGATCAATCAGCTAACCCTCAATACTCATGTGGACTCGACACTGACGCTGTCTTTCTGTAGGCTATGAGGAGTGGTTTAGCATAAATTTTTTTTTCAGAACGGCTTCTTCTCCATTCAGTGTATCATTTAACCTTTTTTTTCACATATTAGCGTGGTTTTTTTATAAATAGAGAAAAAAAGTGTTTTCTATTAATTATTTACATTATGATAGGGGCAGATAAACAAATACATGAAGGTTTAAATACAATGAGCCTTCATTTATGCCTTGTCAGGTGACAGGTAAAATGCCAATAACAGTTGACACGTCAGGCGAAGGACTTGCAATGGTACTGAAGGACTACCAAGAAGTAGCCCTCCGGTACCTCTGGCGTCTAGACGGCGGAGGCGCGAGCAGCCGCGACGTCTGGGTGCAGGTGAACGAAGA
>DAOVEE010000156.1 GCA_030669135.1 Candidatus Bathyarchaeota archaeon
AAAGACTGGGACCAGAGCGACGCCGCCTGGCTCTACCAGCTTGGGCCACCCAGAGACCTCACCAACTACGACGGCAACACGTGGCAGCAGGACATATACGCCACGCCTCCCGGCGACAACAACGTCCAAGGAAGAGGCTACCACGACACCACGTTCTACTGGTTCGAGGCGGTGAGGCCGCTCGACAGCGGAGACCCATGGGACTGGAGCGTAGCACCCGGCGACACCGTCGGCGCCGGGAACATGGAGCAGACCAGCGACCTCCTAATCATAGGCCTATATGACGACTCCGAGGGACACAGCATAGAGACGAAGATAACCCTGATCCTGGCGACAAAGCCGGACGACAACCACCCAATCGGCGGAACCCTGGAGGATCCCGACAAGACGCCCCTGTTAGCCATAGCCATCGGGCTCACACTCGTCGTCTTTGCATACACCTACACGTTAACCAGGCCCAGAAAATAGGCGCAAGGCCTTTTGTCCCGGTCCCAGTTAAATATTTAATAGAGACATGTATTCATGCATGGTGCAGGGGCCCGTGGCCTAGCACGGTTAAGGCGTCTGACTGATAATCAGAAGATCATGAGTTCAAATCTCATCGGGCCCACCACTTTACTCAACACGATAATCTTTGAACGGGTGACTAATTATACCCTTTAGAGGAGACATTTTCCTCGGTTTCTGTTGCATGTTTGTGTTAACTTCCATTTATTTTGATGATAAAATATGCCTAAGAGGGAATCCACTCACCCCACCCTTCATGGACCTCACAAAAAGTATATATTGTATATACGATACCGTATTTTAGTTAAGCCTATACAGGTGAGACAAGAATGGACATCGAAATATTGAGGAAACACCTAGAAGACGAGGATTTCGTCAAAATACTGAACCATTGCCGGGAGCCCAAGACATATAAAGAGATGAAGACAGCCAAGATTAAAGAGGGGAAGCTCTTCCAAGTGCTCAAGGCGCTGAAGATCAACGAGGCCCTCCTCTTCGCGGACGGCAAGTACTACTCGTCGCCCGCGGCTTTGAAACTCATCTAGGCTACCGTTCTTTTTACCAACTTTTCTTTTTTACCCATTGATTGATGTAAAAAATGGAACATCGTCTGGCGTGACATTGTTTTCGTGGAGAGGTTAAACTCACTAAGGTTTTTATTTAATAGCGGGTGACGGTATTGGATGCCCTCCAAGCCGAGCACATCGAACCAGTTATCCTGGGTGAAGAGCCAAGCCGACTCTTTGTATGCAGACATAGTCCAGCAGATCGATGAGATCCAGGACCCCCAGGCCCGGGAGACTCTGGCTAAGCTGGTATGGCTGACACAGATAAATCGGGAGCTCCAGACGCTGGGCTTCATCAACCTTCTGTCTAGGATCACCGAGAACCAGATGGCCGTTGACGACGAACTCATGCAGATAAGCGCGTACGTCGAAGCCATAGTCAGGGTCCACCAGGAGGAGGCTAGGAGCCTCGAGAAGATACTCTAGGGCGCCGAGCCTGACAAAGTAATAAATGCCGTTCCACGTTGTTTCATGTAGGATGCGTAGAAGCTATTGGGGCTTCCATGACCGTATGATGGCTAAGGCCAGGAAGCTGGTCCGGAACGGAAGGGTGGAGCGCCTCGACGGGGAGAGGTTCAACGTCATAGGCGACCACGGGACGTACAACGTGGTGCGGACGCCTGACGGAGGCTTCTCGTGCACATGCCCCGGGTTCCGCGACAAGGGCACATGCAGCCACAGCACGGCTGTGAGCATCGTGCTAGGTAAGACCCGTAGATAGAGGCGCTTCTTAGAGCGTTCTCGATGCTTATTTAACTAGACGGGACGCAGTTCAGCTCATCAGGTGCATGATCGAGATGGGAGATAAGAAGGAAGGAACCGAGCTTCCGACAATATCAGAGAAAGTCAAGGGAATGCAGAGCAGCTCCGGCTACTATACGTTCTACTGGGATGAACGGGAGGGTAGGATATGGCTGGAGTTAGACAGGTTCGAGGAGGAGTTCCTCTACGTGAACAGCCTCACGGCGGGGGTCGGCAGCAACGACATCGGCCTAGACAGGAACCAGATCGGCGCAAGAGCCGTGGTGAAGTTCCAGAGGGTGGGACCGAAGGTGCTGCTCACCCAGGTGAACTACGGTTTCAGGGCCCTCAGCGACGATCCCTGCGAGGTCAAGGCGGTTGAGGAGGCTTTCGCCCAGAGCGTTCAGTGGGGCTTCAAGGTGGAGGCGGAGGAAGAGGGGAGGGTCCTCGTGGACGCCACAAACTTCCTCCTCAGGGACGCCAAACGGGTGACGAACCGGCTCAAGGAGAAGGAGCAGGGCGACTACGAGCTCGATGAGTCCAGATCCGCGGTATATCTGCCGCGTACGAGGAACTTCCCCAGGAACACGGAGTTCGAGGCCACCCTGACCTACGTGGGCGAGAACCCCGGCGACTGGGTGAAATCGGTCTCACCGGACCCTACGATTGTGACGGTGCGCCAGCACCATAGCCTCATAGAGCTCCCCGGAGAAGGCTATAAACCGAGGAAGTACGACCCCCGAGCCAGCTACTTCGGCATAACGTATATGGACTACGCGTGCCCAGTGGACGAAAGCATCGAGAAGCGGTTCATCTGCAGACACCGACTGAATAAGAAGGACCCGGCGGCGAAAGTCAGCGAGCCGGTGGAGCCCATCGTGTACTACGTCGACAGGGCGATCCCTGAGCCCATCAGGTCCGCGGTCATCGAGGGCGCGTCGTGGTGGGACCAGGCCTTCGAGGCGGTCGGCTACATGGGCGCCTTCAGGGTGAAGCTCCTCCCGTTGGACGCAGACCCCATGGACATCAGGTACAACATGATCAACTGGGTCCACAGGAGTTCCAGAGGCTGGAGCTACGGCAGCGCCGTGACGGACCCGCGGACGGGGGAGATCATCAAGGGCCACGTGAGTCTCGGCAGCCTCCGTATACGCCAGGACTTTCTTATTGCGCAGGGCCTCGTCGCGGACTACGACGAGGACAACCCGGACAGCGGCAGGATGATGGAGACGGCCCTCGCTAGGATAAGGCAGCTCAGCGTCCACGAGGTGGGTCACACCCTGGGCCTGGGCCACAACTACTGCACCCACGTAAACGACAGGGCCAGCGTCATGGACTACCCGGCGCCCCTCGCCAGGCTCGACGAGAACGGCGAGATAGACCTCAACTGCGCGTACGAGACCGGCGTAGGCGAGTGGGACAAAGTCAGCGTAGCCTACGGCTACCAGGACTTCCCCGACGGCGTTGACGAGGAGAAGGCGTTGGACGAGACGCTCAGGGATGCCTTCAAACGAGGACTGCTCTTCGCGCCGAGCCAGGACGCCGGGCCAGCCAGCGCCCACCCCCACGCCGCGTCCTGGGTGAACGGACGGGATCCAGTGGAGGAGCTGGAGCGGATGCTTGAGGTACGAGACGTGGCGCTGAAGGGCTTCTCGGAGAGAAGGATCAAGGTCGGGGAGCCCATGGCGCGCCTGGAGGAGGTCTTGGTCCCGCTCTACCTCTCTCACAGGTACCAGGTTGAGGCTGCGGCGAGCCTTGTAGGGGGCCTGTATTATAACTACACGTTGAGGGGCGACGTTCAGGATGGACCCAGGATCGTTCCGGGCGACGAGCAGCGGCAGGCCCTGAAGATCCTCGTAAAGACCATACAGCCTGAGGTGCTTGCAATACCCGAGACGGTTCTGACGCTCATACCGCCGCGTCCACAGGGTTACCATCAGACGAGGGATCTGTTCCCGGGCTACTCGGGGTATCCATTCGACCCCCTCGGAGCAGCCGAGACCGCCGCCAACGTCACGCTGGAGAGGGTTCTGCACCCCGAGAGGGCCCAGAGGCTGGTGGAGTACGGCGCGAGGAGGGGAGACGCCCCCGGCCTCGCAGAGGTAATCGACGAGCTTTTTGAAGCCACGTGGAAGGCTATCCACGAAGACGGCTACCGCGGCGAGGTCCAGAACGTGGCGGACAACGTGCTTCTATACAACATGATGAAGCTTGCCATAGACGAGAAGGCGTCAGCGAGGGTCAGGGGTATGGTGTCGGTGAAGCTCTGGGAGCTCATGGAGTGGCTGGAGAGGGAATCAAAGTCTATATGCGACTCGGATAGACGTGCACACTTCCTCTACGCGGCGGACCAGATCAGGGTCTTCAAGGAGAACCCTGACAAGGTGAGGCTCATGAAGCCCTTGGAGTCTCCCATGGGGCCGCCCATCTAGCCCACTTATTGTAAACCTCACATAGTTTACTTTTTATTGAGCTGATCAGGTGAGTATTGAGGAATTTGCCCGACTCATCTATAGATGTCTCGCCCAAGGAGCAGAGCTTCGTTAACGCCGTAATGTATTATAGAAGAGAGCTGATGCTTGTGGATAAGGGCGAGAAGGCGACGACACACTTCACCGACAGGCAGAGGAAGGCACTGGTGAAGGCGGGGATACTCATCAGGATATACGGAAAGGGGGG
>DAOVEE010000105.1 GCA_030669135.1 Candidatus Bathyarchaeota archaeon
AGTAAGAATTGGAGCCAGGTCCTTCGGATAACCCATAGTTTCATTATTTACTATCAATAACATATATGTTTTTCAATGAAAATTAGTGAAAATTACACCCAGACATAGACCAGCTAACCCGCTTCAAGGAGCACGTAGAAAGAGGCGTCACACTCCTCCACAATCGAGTGAAAGAGTTCCCCGACCCCGCAACACTAACATAAAAAAGCCGCACCCAACTCCCCACACACCATACACAACAGCCGAGAGCAAGCCACCCTCCCAAAAAACGCTTATCCCGTTTAACCGGGAACACCTGCCCCGGCCCAGAATTTTTTTTCTCGATATGACCAGTAACATGACACAACCCCTATCTCAAACGTTAAATCCACGCGGCTCATCTTAGGCTAGACTAAAATGGCCGCCGCCTTCATCAGGGAGCTCGGAGACGTCTGGAGACGCCAGACACGCAACTGGAGAACCGTCGTCACCCGCCAGATCTTCAACAGGTTCTTCAACGAGCTCACCCTCCAGTACGCCAACATCTACATAACCCTCCTCGGCGCCTCACCCGTGCAGCTCGGCGCAGTCAACAGCGTCATGGGCGTCGCCCAGGCCCTCATCTCCATACCCCTCGGCATCATCCGCGACCGCTTCAACATAAGGAAGATCTACCTCTTCGGCGTAGCCATGCTGGTCTTCGTGCCCCTCCTCTACGCCGTGGCGCCGAGCTGGCAGGTGATATCCCTCATCCTCCTACTCTCGGGGCTCGGCATGATGGTGGGCAGCTGCGTCCTCATCTGCGACCTCAGCCTGCCATCCCAAGACAGGGCCACCGGGAAGGCGCTGTGCGAGGGAATCGGCGCCCTGCCGACCATACTCGTCCCCACCGCGGCCGCCGTCCTGATCACCCTGTTCGGCGGCATAAACGTCCAGAGCATCCGCAACCTCTACTGGATACAGTTCGCAGCCAGAGCCCTCCTCTTCCTCTATGTCTACAGGAACCTCACCGACGTGGACAGACCCAACAGCAAGCCGAAGGGCCTCGACGTGGCCGCCGAGTTCGGCGAAGTCTTCAGGCGTGGCACCGCGGTCAAGCGCTGGCTCCTCTTCCAGAGCGTAAACATGTTCACCGCCACCATGCTCTTCACGTTCAGGTACCCATACATCTACGACGTCAAGGGCGCCAGCCAATACATAATCGGCGGCGTCGCCACCGCCACCCTCGTCACAGAAGCCCTCTTCAGCACCGTCATAGGCAGGTTCGCCGACAAGGTGGG
This sequence comes from Candidatus Bathyarchaeota archaeon, assembly GCA_030669135.1. Lineage (GTDB taxonomy): Archaea > Thermoproteota > Bathyarchaeia > TCS64 > TCS64 > RBG-16-57-9. The sequence continues at coordinate 1,260 of DAOVEE010000105.1, forward strand.
ACGGAAGAAGGCCTTCTACATACTCATACCGCTGTTCAGCGCAGCCAACATCGCCCTGATACTGGCCCCCACCCCGGGGTGGCTGCTGCTCGCCGGGTTCCTCATGGGGTTCAGGATGATCGCCACCTTCAGCTACGGCTCCATGACGCCCGAGCTGGTGCCCCCCGAGTGCCTGGGCAGGTGGCGCGGCCTCATAGGCCTCTTCACCGGCCTAGCCTGCATCCCGGCCCCCATCATCGGCGGCCTGATATGGGAGCGGCTCGGCCCAGAGTGGGTCTTCATCACAATAACAGCTATAGACCTGCTAGTCAGGACCCCGCTGCTGTACTCCGTCCCTGAAACCTTGAACAACCAGAGAAAATAGAGCCTACTCTACGGGGACGCCGTGGATCTCGTACTCCCCGGGCCTCCTGTAGCTGAAGCCCGTGTGCATTATCTCAATGAGCACGTAGTCGGGGTGTTCGAAGGTGTCGAAGAAGTTTCTGGCCCACCCGATCCTGTCGTAGACTTTTTTCTTGGTATCCTCGTCGTCTACCTCGGCGGCCACTCCCTCTCCCCGTATGAAGCCGTTCCCGTCGTCGCCCTCCAGCGTCATGTAGTACTCGACCCGGGGGTTCCGCCTTATCTGGGCCAGCTTCGCCGCTTGCACTCCGCCCCGGGCGCCCGTGATCATGTAGAAACCCTCACCCATCTTGATGAGTGTCATAGGGCGTACACGGGGCTGCAGCCCATCCACCGTCGCCAGGTACACCACCTGCTGCTCCCCAAACCATGAAAGCACTTCCTCATCCATCAACTTCCATCAAAGGAACCATGGCGGAAGCCCCGGATAAGGTTATCAACGGACGGCTCATGAAACCCCACACCCGGTCACGGAGCCCCAGCAACGGTCTCAGGCTAGCCTATATACCGTGGCGACCATAGACATCAGTGAGTTACATGAAGGTTGTTAGACCCAGCGAGGCCCCGTCCGAGGAGATGACCGGCGGCATATTCACGGGCACCATAAGGATGACCCCCCTCATCAACGCGGACACAGGCGCCGAGCACCTCAAGTCGGCGCTCGTCTACTTCCCGGCAGGCGTGAGAAACAAGTTCCACCACCACACCCACGAGCAGATACTCTACGTCACCAGGGGGAAGGGCGTCGTCGCCACCAAAGACGACGAGTACGTGGTTGAGCCCGGGGACATAGTAGTCATACCCGCGGGGGAGATGCACTGGCACGGCGCCACCGACGACACCGACTTCGAGCACCTATACGTGGTGCCCCTCAACAGCAAGACCACCTACTAGCCCGCGCAGAATCAAAAAAATTCCTTTTATTCTAGTAACATGAAAACAATGGATACACGTAATAAAATTCAGTTTTCCCATGTAACCAAGAAAAACCGATCAGTCAGGCCGCCCCAGACACCCTAATCCAGAGGGAGGGGAGTATACGAGAAAAGGCGAACCCTCGCCCCTTCCACCGAAAGAAGCCCTAGAAACGCCCCTCTCGGATCCAAACATATACAAAAGTGTCGTCCACCGAACACAGAAACGTACCCCAAAACGCTTATCCCGTGTAACCAGGAACATCTCGCCCAGAATTTTTTTTTCTCGATATGACAAGTAACATGACACATGCACCCACAGTCGAGCCGTTAACCTTAAATCCCGTCAGATATCGGATCGTGGTACGTGAGGCACATGGGGTATCGTTTTATCAGGTAAGTACCCGAAGAGAGTACAGTTTTTAGACACCACCCTCCGCGACGGAGAACAGACCCCCGGGATAAGCCTGACACCCACCAAGAAGCTAAAGATAGCAGAGGCCATCGACGCCCTCGGCGTCAAGGTAATCGAAGCAGGCTTCGCCGCGGTGTCCCCCGGAGAAAAAGAGGCAGTCAAACTCATCAGCCAGGCGGGGCTGGAGGCAGAGATCTGCAGCGCCACCAGAAGCGTCATACGCGACATCGACGTCGCCATCGACGTAGGCGTGGACAGCGTCAACATCATCATCCCCACCAGCAGGCTCCACATAATGAAGAAGCTCACCAAGACCCCGGAGGAGATGCTGGAGGTCACCACCCACGTAGTGGAGCACGCCAAAGACAGGGGAGTCACGGCCGAGATCAGCCTAGAGGACGGCAGCAGAACCGAACTGCCCTACCTCAAGGAAGTCATCCGCAGAGCCATCGACGCCGGCGTCGACCGCGTCACACCATGCGACACCGTGGGCACGTTGACGCCGGAGAAGAGCCGTGAGTGGTACGGCATGATCCACCGCGAGTTCCCCGGCATCCTCCTAGGCGTCCACACCCACAACGACTTCGGCCTAGCCACAGCCACAAGCATCGCCGCCACAGCCGGCGGAGCCACCCACATCCACGCCACGGTGAACGGCCTCGGCGAAAGAGCCGGCAACGCATCCATCGAAGAGATCGCAGTCGCCCTCAAGCTGCTGTACGACGTCGAGACGGGGCTCCGCCTCGAACGGATCACCGAGACCAGCATGCTCGTCAGCAGAGTAACAGGCATGAACGTCCAGCCCAACAAGGCCATCGTCGGCGAGAACGCGTTCACCCACGAGAGCGGCATCCACACCCACGCCATCCTCCGCGACCCCACCACATACGAGCGAATAGACCCCAAGCTAGTAGGCGCAGCCAGACGCATCGTCTCAGGCAAACACGCCGGCAGCACAGGCCTCAGCATGAGCCTCGAGGAGATGGGCCTACACCCCAACAAGGACCAGTTCGACCTAGTCTACCAGCAGGTAAAGGAACTCGGCGACCAGGGCAACACCCTCAGCGACACCGACGTCTACGCCATCGCCGCCAAGACGATGAACTTGGAGCAACAGCGCAACTACGAGCTCGACGAGTTCATAGTCACCACGGGAAACAAGATCACGCCCACGGCGTCGGTGAAGATGAGGCGCAACGGCAAATATATGATAGAGGCGGCCACCGGCAACGGCCCCGTCGACGCCACACTCAACGCCCTGGTCAAAGCCGTGAAGCCTGACCAGGCGGTCAACCTGGAAGTATACCACGTCGAGGCCATCACCGGCGGCACCGACGCCGTCGTCAACGTCGAGATCAGGCTCAGGCAGGGAGACAAGGTGGTCACCAGCCGAGGCGTAGACGAAGACATCGTCATGGCCAGCGTCGACGCCTACCTCAAGGGAGTCAACCTCTACCACAGCATGAGGAAGCAGCGATGAGCACCGTATCAGAGAAGATACTCGCCCAAGCATCAGGGCGAGGCGATGCCAAGGCAGGCGAAATAGTAAAGGCCCGGGTCGACACGGCGATGATGCCCGACGTCACCAGCGTCCTCGCCATAGAGGCCATGAAGAAGATGGGCGCAGCCCACGTGTGGGACCCAGACAGAGTCGTCATAGTCCTCGACCACGTCGCGCCCCCCAGCAGCGTCAACAGCGCCCGCGTCCACAGCGTCATCCGCGGCTTCGCGAAGGAACAAAACCTGAAACACTTCTACGACGTCGAGAGCGGCGTCTGCCACCAAGTCCTACCCGAGCACGGCCACGTCCGCCCCGGCACAGTCGTCATCGGAGCAGACAGCCACACCTGCACCCACGGAGCCTTCGGAGCCTTCGCCACAGGCGTCGGCAGCACAGACATGGGCGCCGTGCTGGCGCGGGGCAAGACGTGGCTACGGGTGCCCGAGACCATCAAGGTCGACATAAACGGCAGCCTCGGCGAACACGTCTACGCCAAGGACGTGGTGCTCCGCGTAGCCAAGGAGATCGGCGTCAGCGGAGCCACCTACATGGCCCTCAAGTACACGGGGCAGACAGTCTCCGACCTCACCGTCGCCGGTCGCATGACTCTCTGCAACATGGCCATCGAGATGGGAGCCAAGACCGGCATCTGCCAACCCGACCACAAGACACATAGATGGCTCAGAGACCACGGCGTAGACGATGATGAAAGCCACCCTCTCCCCCCCGACCCCGACGCACAATACAGACGCACAGAAGAACTCGACGTAGCCGGCATGCAGCCTCAGGTCGCGTGCCCCCACAACGTTGACAACGTCAAACCCGTCACCGAGATATCAGGCGTAGAGATCAACCAAGCCTTCATAGGCAGCTGCACCAACGGCCGCCTCGAGGACCTCCGGCAGGCCCACGCCATCCTCAAGGGTAGACAAGTCCACAGGGACGTGCGGCTCCTCGTGGTCCCGGCAAGCAGAGGCGTCTACAGGGCCGCCCTAGAGGAGGGGATCATCGCGGACCTCGTCGACGCCGGCGCCGTCGTCAGCAACCCCAGCTGCGCCGCCTGCTTCGGCGGCTACATAGGGCTCCTCGGCCCCGGCGAGCGAGGCATCGCCACCAGCAACCGAAACTTCAGGGGCCGCCAAGGGAGCCCGGAGGCCGAGGTCTACCTGAGCAGCGCGGCCGTCGCCGCCGCCTCGGCCCTGACCGGCCACATCACTCACCCAGAGGAGGTGGCATGATGAAGCTAATGGGGAGAGTCTGGAGGTACGGCCACGACGTAAACACCGACTACATCATCCCCGGCCGCTACATGGAGCTCACAGACCCCGACGAGATGGCTACACACGTCTTCGAGGAGCACGACCCGACGTTCAAAGACGGCGTCAGGAACGGAGACATAGTGGTCGGCGCCACCAACTTCGGGTGCGGCAGCAGCCGCGAGCACGCGCCCCTCGCCCTCAAACACTCCGGCGTCGGCTGCGTCCTAGCCGAGAGCTTCGCCCGCATCTTCTACAGGAACGCCATAAACATAGGGCTCCCCGCCCTGGAGTGCCCAGGCATCCACGACGCCGTCTCCAAAGGCGACACCGTTGAGGTCGACATCACCGGCGGAGTAGTCAGGAACCTCGACACAGGCATTGAGCTATGTTTCAACCCGCTGCCGCCGTTCATGGTGGAGGTTTTAAATGCAGGCGGGCTCGTTCCTTACCTCAACGAGACTGAGGAATGGTAGATGAAATACAGTATAGCCACGATACCGGGCGACGGCATAGGCACGGAGGTCATGGCAGCCGCCGTCAAGGTCCTGGAGGCGCTCGCGGAGAAAACGGGCCTTGAGTTCGAGTTCAGCCTCCTCTACGCAGGCGACGAGCATAAGGAGAGGACGGGGGTGGCGCTCCCCCCGGAGACCGTTGAGGGAGTCAAGGCCTCGGATGCCTGCCTCTTCGCCGCCGTCGGCGACACCGCCAAGGAGGTTATCATACCGCTGAGGCAGAGGCTCAACCTATACGCAAACCTGCGGCCCGCCAAGGCGTACCCCGGCGTCCCCGCCGTCAACCCCGACGTCGACATCATGATCGTCCGCGAGAACACCGAGGGCATCTACAAGATGATAGGCGAC
>DAOVEE010000204.1 GCA_030669135.1 Candidatus Bathyarchaeota archaeon
CCCAGCGCGGGCTGGTAGATGCTGCAGAAGCCGGAGATGGCGGCCCCCACCATTATCCACTCCCAGCTCGGCGCGTAGGCGTAGAAGAGGCGCGCGAAGGCGGCGACGAAGGTCATGGATGCGATGAGCCACCTGCGGCCGTACTTGTCCGTGAGGTATCCGCCCGGTATCTGCACCAGGGCGACGGCGACATTCTGGACCGCGCCTATGAGGCCGATGGTGGACGCCGTGCCGCCGAGGGCCTTGACGTATAGCGGGTAATAAGTGCCGGGGAGCTCGGTGAAGAAGTCGAGGAACAGCCAGCTCATCACCATCACTAGGAAGTTGCCTTGCACGAAGTCGAACTCGGATCGCAGCCTCTGTAACAGACCCTGAGGGGCCCCTTCGCCCTCATCCTCCACAGACATGTTTTATCGTTTAGACGATCTTAACAGGCTCTTGCGCTAGATATGAGTTGGGGCTTACCTCGATGGACTCGGTGTACTCCACCTTCCCGTTGACCCTGCAGCCTCCGCGGATCACCACCCGGCCGCCCCTGACGTTCTCGCACTCCACGTTCTCTAAGGTTACCTCTCTGACGCCTACGATGTCCTTGGTCCTGAGCTCGCCCTCTCTGTCCCAGTCCCGGGGCAGGGGCTCCACGTCGACGACGTCGGCCTCGATGCCCTCCTCGGCTACGCTGAGCTTGTTCCCGAGACGCGCCTCGAAATGCCTGGCCTTGATCCTACCTCTTACCTCGAAGACCCCTCTCAGCTCGACGACGCCCTTGGACTCGACGCCTCCCTCGACACGGATGGAGCCGCTCGACCTCAGCTCGTCGGCTATCTCCGCGTCTCCTCGTATGGTGGTTGACCCTGAGACCCTCATCGTGTTCCCATAGGCACCTCCATCGACGCTGAGGCTCCCCGACTTCCTGAGGTGGTCGAAATGGGCGTCCCCGTCGATGGACGCGGAGCCGCTGAACTCTATCCTGTCGGCGTGGATCTCGCCCTCCACTCTGGAGGAGCCGCTGGTCTTCAGCTCCCCTATGTGAAGCCCCCCGGGGAGGGTGCTGCTTCCACTGGTGGAGATGCGCTCGGGAGAGATGCTGCCGCTCCCAGAGACCTTAACGGTGCCGAAGCCTTGAAGGGTCATACGACCCGAGCCACGTATCCTGGTGGCCGGTATGTCACTGTACTCCAATGTCTTTCAAGGTTTGTGACCCGTTTTTTCTATATAAAGTGGACTCACCTCTTGAAGTCTCATATGGTAGTCACAAGATGTGACCAAGAGGCCGCCGGAGTTGTCTAAAGGTTTTTGAGCGTCTAGGGGCTGAAGACTCTCATGGGCGTCGTGTTCGACATAAAGCACTACGCTATCCACGACGGCCCAGGCATAAGGACGACCGTGTTCCTCAAGGGGTGCCCCCTAGACTGCGCGTGGTGCCACAACCCCAAGAGCAAGCACCCCCAGCCGGAGTTCATGTGGTGGCCGACCAGGTGCATAGGATGCGGCAGCTGCGAGGAGAGCTGCCCCGAGGGCGCCGTGACCATCGGAGACAAGCTGGTCATCGACGAGGAGAAATGCGTAAGATGCGGCTCATGCGTCGATGAGTGCTACGCTGAGGCCCTGGAGCTCGTCGGCAGGGAGATGAGCGTCGAGAAGGTCATGGAGGAGGTCCGCAGGGACTCCACGTTCTACCGCGAGTCGGGCGGTGGCGTCACCTTCAGCGGCGGCGAGCCCCTGATGCAACCCATGTTCCTAGCGGAGCTGCTTGAGGCATGCAAGAGGGAGGGGTTCCACACCGCCGTGGATACCAGCGGCCACGCCGAGCAGGCGGCCCTCGAGAAGATCATGGAATACACCGACCTCTACCTCTACGACGTGAAGCACATGGACCCTATACCGCATAAAAAGTTCACGGGTGCGTCGAACGAGTTGGTGCTGTCGAACCTGGCGCTCCTCAGGGGCAGGGCGGTCGTCGTCCGTGTGCCCCTTGTCCCTGGGGTCAACGATGACGAGGAGAACATCAGGAGATTGGGCGAGTACGTCTCGGGTCTAGGTTTCAGCGATCTTTGTCTTCTGCCCTACCATAAGGTGGGAACGGAGAAGGCTCACCGCCTCAACAGGGAGACGGGTCCACAGTTTGTAGCTGAGGCGCCGACCGACGAGAGCCTGGATCGGCTCCGCGGCGTCTTGACGGAGTACGGTTTGAGCGTCAAGATAGGCGGCTAGCCTGTGAAGGTCGGTGGCCGCCACATACTATGTGCCTTAGAGGAAGACCCAAAAAATAGGGGGGCTCGATGCCCCTCTACGTAACGTCGAAGAAGTGCTGCGGCGGGTACTTGGGGAGCTCTCTCGTGAACGACTTGTCGGGCCAGAAGCAGAGAATCACCTGGTGGGTCACCTCCGCGGGCATGGTCAGGCTCCGCATCGTCCGGGTGTACTGCTCCTGGCTGTCCACCTCGTGGATGAAGCACCAGTTGAACTTGACCTAGCTGGGGCCGTAGAGGCCCAGCAGCTTGACGCCTTGCTTCTCGCACTCGGACCTGACCGCCTCCACCCAGCTAGTGAGGCTGTCCCTCGTACCCGACCAGTCGAAGTAGTTAATCACTAACACCCTTCTCTCACCTCCTACTTGGTCAGGGAGGAAAACCCGGTAAAGGTTAAACATGTGGCAGATATATGGGGTGATTACTCCTCTGCCTTCTCGGGGTTCTTGAGCATGAACCACAGGTAGACGAGGGCCGCGGTCAGGAGCACGCTCTGTAGGGTCCACGGTGAGCTGGGCCGGAGCGCGTAGATTAAGCCGCCCACTAGGTTGCCCAGTATCTTTGGGAAGAAGACGAGGAACCCCGTGGGGAACCCGACGCCCGTGACCCCGAGGGTTATCCCGCTCCCGAGCCCCGCCATCACCCTGCCCCTCATAGCCTTGGGGATGCTGTCCGCCAGGTAGACCTGAGAGGATATCCAGATGAGGATGGCGCCGAGGACGATCGTTGTGTAGATGAGGAGGGTC
>DAOVEE010000287.1 GCA_030669135.1 Candidatus Bathyarchaeota archaeon
CATCATGGACGCGATAAAGGTCTACACGTGGAACGCGGCTTACCTTGAGGGGAGCGAGGATTTGAAGGGCTCCATAGAGCCGGGTAAGCATGCGGACTTCGTGGTCTTGGACAGGGACATAACCGCCGTGGACCCCGAGAAGATCATCGAGACCGAGGTCTTGATGACCATCGTGGGCGGCGACGTCGTCTACGAGCGGTCACCGTGATCTCTCGTATACATCCTCTATCTTTTTGATGTACTCGGGCGCCAGCCCATGAGCCTTTGCGCCGGTGATCATCAGCTCCACGTAGCTCCTCGCCAGAGTAAAAGGCCCCTTGGGTTCCGCCACCCTGTAGAGGTCAGCCCCGTGCCACTCCCCGTCCTCGCCGAGGACCAGGAAGGTCTCCCGCCTGTAGAGCCCCTGGGGGACGCTCTCCAGCACATCCAAGTCCAGCAGCTCCTCCTCGGGGACGTCGTAGACGACTCCGTGGACGAGGCCGCCCGGCTTCTCGATGATGGTGCTGATGCCTCCCTGACGCCTCTCGCTCCAGAACCTGAACTGTACCTCGTAGTTGGGGAGGTAAGCCCTCATGACGAACTCGGCGCTGGGGCAGTAGCTGCGAAGGAACTCCATGTTCAGGTTTGAACCGTAGCCGAAGTGGTGCATGGATACCCCGTGCTTTTCAGGGATTTAGAGGTATCCACATGTACGCGGGCTGGGCAGGCAGAGTTTATTCCACGTCAGCACAATCTCCACCGGTGACTTCTTGTCTGAGCCGAGGACGGTCAGGAGGACTTTCACGGCTCTCGTTCTCATAGGCTTCATCGCACGTCTGAGCTACGGGATGGCTAGGACGCCGTTGCTGGCTTTGTTCGCAAAGAGCCTGGGCGCGTCGTCGGCGGCGATCGGGCTCGCGGTGGGCATGTCCACCGTGACCGGCATATTCAAGGCCCCCGCGGGGACCCTGTCGGACGTCTCCGGCGGCGGTCTAGCTCAACAGTTCGAGGCCGGCGGCGTACGCCCCGAGCTCGGCGAAGAATACATGGTCCGCGGTGCCTATGATCACGGCGTCGCCGTCCTCGGGCCCCAGCTCCATTATGGACTCGACGATGGGTTTCTCCACAGCATCAGGTAGCGCTGGGACCCTGAAACCTCCATCCTCGACGATCAAGGTGGTCGCGCCGGACGCGCCTGAGATCAAAGCGTTATCCCTCTGCTCGACCCCCAGCCTCACCTTAGAGGCGCCGCCCTTCACGAGCACGGCGTGGTTGTACTCTCCGACGGTCAGATGGCTCCTCGGAACCGGTCTCCCTCTGATGCGTTGGGTGAGTTCTTCCACCAGGCCCTCGCCCACGGAGGTCAAGCTCACGCCCCGCCGGGTGGATGAGACGAGCCCCTCCTCCGCCAGCCTCCTCAGCAGGTTCCTGACGGTTCCCTCGCCGAGGCACAGGTCGGCTGAGAGCTGCTTCCTACCGGGGCTCTTTTTTCTAATGATGCGTAGAGCGATTAGCACGTGGGCTGAGGTGAACTCGGGTGTGCGGCCCGGCGCCGTCTTCCCGGAAAGAGCGAACAATGTCTCTACGGGTCTCACGGTTTCAGGTACCCCCGGCCCCGGTTAAGTTTTATGAGAAGCCGGTGTAGGTCCACGCCGCCACGTCGCCGCCGTGGAGCCTCCACTGGTCGGCGCCCACCGATCCTGACTGCCACCCGTCCTCGTAGTAGCTCCACAGCCAGTACTT
>DAOVEE010000077.1 GCA_030669135.1 Candidatus Bathyarchaeota archaeon
GGGATGGGATTTGAACCCACGCTCTTTATCCGGCTAAGGCACTGGTGCCTTATCCTCTGGATCATGAGTCCAGCGCATTAGCCAAGCTATGCTACCCCAGCTCCCAACTAGATACAATGAAGCTTTTATTTAAATCATGACGATATTGGTGCACGTAGTTTCATTAATGAAACATCATCGGAATATGTCCAGCATCACTCATGGGAAAGGGTTTCACTCGCCCTGCACATGTCTTATCAACCCACGTGACCGGATTAAACAATAATGAGTGCAGTTGACAGCGTGATCGAGCTCATAGGGAACACGCCGCTCGTGAGACTCAACAGTGTCACAGAGGGCCTCGACGCCGAGGTCTGGGCCAAGCTGGAGTACATGAACCCCACCGGGAGCATCAAGGACAGGGTGGCCCATAGAATGATAGAGGACGCCGAGAGGCAGGGGCACCTGAAGCCGGGGTACACCATCGTGGAGTCCAGCACGGGGAACACGGGCACCTCCCTCAGCTTCATGGGCACCCTCAAGGGCTACAGGGTCGTCATCTACGAGACCACCCCCGGGAAGATGGGAGAGGAGAAGAAGAGCCTCATGACGGGCTACGGCGCCGAGGTCAAGACCATATCCCCCAAGGAGTACGAGGGCCTAGGCGGGGTGCCCGGCGCCGAGGTGGAGCTGTCAGGCAGACGGATATGCCTGGCCCTAGAGAAAAGTGACCCCACGGTCTGGTGGGCCAGACAGTTCGCCAACCCCTCCGGCGTCGAGGCCCAGAAGGAGACAGGCAGAGAGATACTCGAACAGACAGGGGGAAGGGTGGACGCCTTCGTGTCCTCCATAGGCACCGGCGGAACCCTCATGGGGGTCGCCCAGGTACTCAAGGGGCACTCGGAGAAGGTGAAGGTCGTAGGCGCCATCCCGGCAGGCTCCAAGAAGGAGATGAAACCGGGGAAGCCGTACCCCAAGACCGAGATACAGGGCGGCATCATAGCGGAGATGGTGATGACACCCGACCTAATCGACGACATAGTTCAGGTGACCGACGGGGAAGCCGTGGAGATGGCGCTGAGGCTTTGGCGCGAGGAAGGAGTATTCGCGGGGATGTCCTCGGGAGCCAACGTGGCTGTCGCCCTACGGCTAGCAGAGGAGATGGGCAGGGGCCAGAGGGTGGTCACCGTGATGCACGACAACGGGGACAGGCACCTCACGACGAAGCACTACGTGACCTAGAGCCCTTCACCCCACGAGCCTGGGCTCGTCCTCTCAGTCAGATGCTCCGGGTCGCCGCCCTTCTTTCAGATGAAGGCTTTGCCTTCGACGAGCCTAGACTCGCTGAGAGCCACCGGCTCACCGCCTCTCAGGTAGACCTTGGGCAGCAGGGGGCTCATGTGGTTGGCGAGGCTGTACGTCATGATGCCAGCGAGGGCGGCGAGGCTCGATGCGTCGTTCTCTCCCTCCCTGCTTATCGCCTCGACCACGTCGCCGGGCTCGTAGCCTGTGCCTGTAAGGTCCACGAGGAAGTGGTTCACCGAGACCGTGCCGAGAACCGGCCTGATCTCGTCGCCCACCCTGACCTTGCCCTTCTCAGTGAGGCCCCGGGGGTACCCGTCGCTGTACCCTATGTGGACTGTGCCCACCCTCATCCGCTTCGGGGCGACGAACCTGCGGCTGTAGGTGAGGGCCTCCCCCTCCTCGACCCACTTGACGTGCTCTATCCGCGCCTTGAAGCACATGGATTGCCTGAGCTCTACGCCGTGGCCCCTGTCCTCCTCCTCTGGGTACAGACCCAGGAGCATGAGGCCCGGCCTCACAGCGTCCAGGAAAGCGTAGGGCTTGTGGAACACGGCGTTGCTGCTGGCGATGCTCTTGGTGCCCACGTCCACGCCTTTGGCTGCGAGCTTCTCCTCGACCTCGAGGAGCCGCTGGACCTGCCGCCTGTCCAGCTCCTCGGCCTCGGAGAGCGTCGAGAATATACCCTCGATCCTTAGGTTTGGGAGGCTGCTTATCTCCTCGATGAGGCCCGATGCCTCGCTCCATCTCACCCCCACGCGTCCCAACCCAGTGTCCACCTTCACCCATAGGGAGGCTGTCTCGCCGAGCTTGGCGGCGGCGTCGCTGAGCATCTTGGCCGGCTTCGGCTGGTAGATGGTCTGGCTTACGCCGAGCCTCACGACGGTCTCGAACTGCCTTGGCGTGAAGAGGGGGTCGATGTTCATGATGCCCACGTCTATCCCTGCCTCCCTTATCTGGAGGGCCTCATGGAGCTTCGCCACGAGCACCCGCTCCACCCCCTGCGTAGCCATGTACGCCACCACCGGCACTATTCCGTGGCCGTAGGCGTTGGACTTGACGCACGGGATTACCTCCCGCCCCGTCCTGGCCCTGACCTGCTCAAGGTTGCGGCCTATGGCGTCCAGGTCTATCTCAAGCCAGGACTGGAACCCCTTGATCCTCTCGTTTATCTTCTCCGGGGACGGCTGCCCCGCGAAGTAACCGCTCATAGGGGTAGAGGTCTAGTTTGAGGCTATAAAGGAGACGTTGGCTCTAGAAGAGGAACGACGGGGGCAGCGCGAACTTCTCTAACTCGGTCTGGGTTATGGCCTTTATGCGCTCCAGCTCCATCTCCTGGTCGGGCATGACGAAGGTGATGGCGGTTCCCTCCTTGCCGGCTCGCGCGGTCCTGCCGACGCGGTGGAAATACATGTTGGGGTCGTCGGGGATGTCGTAGTTGATGATGAAGGGTACGTCCGCGATGTCCAGGCCCCTCGCCGCCAGCTCCGTGGCGATTAAGAGGTCGTAATCTCCATCCCGGAAAGTTTCAAGCATCTGCTGCCGCCTCGCCTGGGTGAAGTCGCCGTGCAGGGGCTCGGCTGATATGCCAGCCCGCATCAGGTGGCTGGAGAGCCGGTCCACCATGTACTTCGTGCGGCAGAAGACGATGCCCCTGTCGATGTCGAAGTACTCTATGAGCCGTTGGAGGGCGTCCTCACGTTCATGGGCGGCAAGCACCATGTAGTACTGCTTGATTGTGGTCAGAGCTATCTCGTCGCGGCTCATGTTCACGGTGACGGCGTCGGGCATGAACCGGGCTGAGAGTCTCCGCGTGCGTTCGTCGATGGTGGCGCTCCATAGACTCACCTGCTTCCGCCGGGGCAGCTGGCTCATTATCCAATCGATGTCCTCGAAGAAACCCATGTCGAACATGCGGTCGGCCTCGTCGAGAACCACCATCGTGACGTTTCTCAGGTCGAGGGTGCCTCGCCTCATGTGGTCCATTATCCTGCCGGGAGTCCCCACTACTATGGTAGGATTCTTCCTCAGCTCGCTGAACTGGCCGCGGATGCTCACGCCGCCGTAGATGGGGGTGGCCCAGATCTTCGTGTGCCTCCCGTAGGTGTTTATGTCGTCGGTTATCTGCAGGGCGAGCTCCCTGGTGGGCGCCAGCACGAATCCCTCCACATGGCCCGAGTTCGGGTCCAGGTTGTTCAGCATAGGAACGCCGAACGCAGCCGTCTTCCCCGTGCCGGTCTTGGCCTGGCCGACGACGTTTTTCCCTTCCATCATCGGCGGGATAGCGTTCTCCTGGATGGGAAACATGTCCTCGAAGCCGATCTCTTTGAGCGCCTTCTTTATCTCTTGTTTGATTTCTAGTTCATCGAAGTTCATATCAATCAGCGGCGTATGTTCGAATGGTCTCTTCTCTGAACGTAGGGGTGTTAATAAAGCCTCGGTTATTAAGTGGATAGCTCAGACTGTCCCCGCAAACAATGAGTGTCCGGTTACTCTATCGTTACGTTGGAGGGTGGATGGGCAATAATGAAGTGGGGCATATAAAGACAGCCTACCGGCTGGGCGCAGCGATAATGGTTCTACTGCTGATAATATCGGCGGCATCAGCACTCATGAGGCGGCCACAGTTCGAGGGAGAGGCCATGAGGGCCGTGATCTACGACCCCCTATACGGCACCCAGACGGCAGTGAACTTCACCGACACACTCGAGACTCTGCTAACCGTAGAGGGGTTCACTGTCGATGTCTATAGGAGTGGGGAGGCGACCGTGGAGCAGCTGCGAGATATAAAGGGAGGCTATAGCCTCATGGTGTTCCGTGTGCACAGCGGCGTCTTCGAGGACGAGGTCTGGCTGTTCACGGGGGAGGAGTTCGACGCCTCCAGGTACGTGGGTATGCAGCTCGTCAACGAGGTGCACGTGGCTCGGTCACCGAACGATCCGAGGATGTTCTTCGCGGTGGGCCCCCGGTTTGTGGGGAGCCGGCTGGGCGGCGTCTCCTCGGGCTTGGTCGTCCTGATGGGCTGTGATGGGCTGGGGGACGAGGGGCTGGCCATGGCTTTCCATGACGCGGGGGCGGATGCAGTCGTCGGCTGGGACGGGGCTGTCTCCCTCTCGTGTTCCGACGAGGCGTTGATTGCGCTGATACGAGGGTTGCTGAATGGTGATTCCATAGGGGACGCTGTCGCATCCTGTTCACAGGATCAGGGTGTCTCGCTTCTGATTTATCCCACAGGGTCGCGGGATTTTTCGTTGGGGTAATTGTTACGGGGTGAGAGCCAACGGGCCCGTCACTATAAAAAACAGGTTTACTGCGAGTCGGGTGTTCTGGTTACTCTAGAGTTAAGGGTAACAGAACCAAGATCTTTACCTGAGAGTTACATGCGCTTAAATAAGGATTCTCTGGGAAAGTGGCTACTGTTCTTCGCGGTTCTGATAATAGCCAGCGTGAAGATACAGCCGGCTGAGGCGTCCATCCCATCCGGGTACCAGTCCTTCTACGTGCTGGGGGACAGCACCAAGATCATTTTGGAGGCAGTGGACCCAGCCGTGGGGCTGCCCATATCCGGTGCGAACCCTTACAGCGTCTTCAGCGTAGTATCCTACCTGGACGACACACGGATATACGTAGACCAGAGAGGAAACGGCTACAGCTTCCAGAAATCTGACTTCACGGGCGCCGACGCCGTGTTCAGGCTGGACAAGGGAGGAGTGATAACCTTCGACAACTGGGCTTCACCCTACTACACCATAACACCGCCCGGCAGTGGCGCGCTCCTCAGCGGCTCGCTGAACAACCCCGGCGCGGTAGGTATCGACGGAGGCGACTACTTCTTCGTGGCCGGAGGTCCCCTGAGCGTCTTCAGGGGAGCCACGGATAGGCGCCCCGAGACGGGGGACGGAAACTACATCGCCGGCATGTGGGAACTCTACCCGGTGGAGCAGGGGGGCGACGAGGCTCAGAAGAGCTACGTGGTCCCAGCGGGGGAGGACACGGTGGGGACCGACGACTTCCTAGGCGGAGGCGAAGTACTGGGCGGCACCTTCGCAGTCGTCCAGAGCACCGAGGACGGCACCGTAGTGGATTACAGCAGGAAGGGCGTCCCGGACAGTCGTAGCCTAAACAGGGGCGAGAGCTTCGTCATCCCCCACGTCGACGAGGGGGACTACGTCGTCGCCAACAACAAGGTTCAGGTGGGCCTCATAGCCAGCGGCGGCGAGAGCTACGACATACGTTACTTCACGTTGAAGGACGAGAGGTTCACGGGCAACGACTTCCATGTGCCCACCTTCCCCACGGGGTCGCCGCCTCTGGACGTCAGGTACCATATACACGCCATCACCGACGCGCAGGTCACCATTGAGACGGACTCGGGTTCCGTGGTCGGCTGGAACCCGAGGCTCCTGACGGCGGGGACAACTGACGC
The DNA here is from genome assembly GCA_030669135.1 of Candidatus Bathyarchaeota archaeon. Taxonomy (GTDB): domain Archaea; phylum Thermoproteota; class Bathyarchaeia; order TCS64; family TCS64; genus RBG-16-57-9. The sequence continues at coordinate 5,708 of DAOVEE010000077.1, forward strand.
CAGCTTCACGACGGCGGGCGACACTCCGGTTCGCGTGACCGCGAGGGACGGCGAGAGGATAACCATACTGGTCTCAGTGGACACGGGCGAGGGAGACCGGGACTGGGGCTACGTGCCCATAGACGCAGGCACGCTGGTCAACGAGTACTTCGTCCCCTACGCGCCCAGCGGCAGGGCGGCCAGCCACGACATGCAGCTCTACGTGTCCCCCATCTTCGACGGCACGACGATCTACGCCGACTACAACCAGGACGACGTGATCGACGATATGGTCACCTTGAACAGGGTGGAGTCACACGGGTTCTACGACTCGTCCGACATGGACAACACGGGGACCCGCCTCTTCGCCGACTTCCCCTTCACGGTGGTTTACGGGGAGTCGATCCTCGCCCAGGCCGGCGGCCCCCTCTCGGGGTACGACTGGGGGTACACGATAATTCCCCTAGACTATACGCCCACCAACATCGTCCTCGACATCCTTAAAACAGCGTTCCCGCCAACGGTGTCGACCGCCAGCACTGTGACGTTCACCCTCGAGGTGACCAGCGGGGACGCCAACTTGTTCACGATCTTGGGCGTCGACGTCTTCGACGAGCTGCCGCTAGGCTTCACCTACCTTGGGCCGACGACCATCACCCACACGGATGGCTCCGAGAGCCACGAGGCCCCCGGCATAGTGGGCCAAACGCTGACATGGGACCTCAGCGAAGACATGCAACCGGGGGAGACCATCACAATATCCTTCGTCGCAACGCCCACCAACGTACTAGGGGAGAACTACATAGACACTGGCAGGGCCGTCGGGACGGACCCCTTCGGCAACACGTACAGCCCGGAGGCAACAGCCTTCGTAACGGTGGCGGCCAACGGCGTCGTCGAGGGATTCATCACCGACCTCACGTTAGCCACCCCCGCCCCGGTTCCGGGCGTCACAGTGGAGCTGCTGGACTGCTCCGGACCCACCCCAGTCGTGTTGGCGACTGCAAACACAGACGGGAACGGCTTCTACGACTTCGTCGGGCTGCTGGAGGCAGACTACTGCGTCAGGTATGACCCCCTCGACCCGGCCCTAGGATACCTGGTGCCCTATAGCGACGACGACCCCACAGAGCCCCCCGCGGCCCCGCTCACCTCGTCGGCGGTGTTCAACCTGGGCCCCGACAGCACCCACATCCACAACTTCCAGGTGGCGGCCCCGGTGGACCTCTACATAGTCAAGACGGGGCCGTCGACGGCGATAGTGGGCCAGACCATCACCTACGAGTACCTGGTGGGTAACCTGGGCTTCACGGCGGCCACCGATGTGGTGGTGCTGGACGATGTCTGCGGCGTGCCCACCTACGTCTCGGGGGACATCAACATGAACGACGAGCTGGACATAGACGAGGTGTGGGTCTACACCTGTGACTACACGGTCAAGGAGACGGACTCCGACCCGCTGGAGAACATCGTCGAGGTGACGAGCACGGAGGCGGACCTGGACCCCATGGACAACGTGGACACGTGGAGCGTCGACATCTACTCCGCCGGCGTACAGGTTGAGAAGACCCTAACGGAGCCGGGGAACGGGGACGCCTACGTGGGCGACCCCGTGGTCTTCACCGTGGCCGTGACCAACACAGGCGGCCTACCCCTGGAGACGGTGCCTCTGGTGGACACCTACGACCCGTCCAAGCTCGGGTACGTCGGAGCCATCCCCACCCCCGACGACGTGGATGCAGTGCTGGGCGTCCTACAGTGGATGGACCTGACTGGGCCAGGGGTCCTCGACCCGGGGAACACGATCATCGTAGAGATATTCTTCGTCGCGGCGGGGAGCACTCTCCCGGGGTCCACCACGGACTACGCCGAGGTGGACGACGCAAAGGTGCTTGACTTGGAGTACTATGTCGACGGCGTGGGCTCCGACGACGTGACCATCATGGACGCGGCCATGAACGTCGACAAGGAGCTAACCGAGCCACCATCGGGCTACACGGACATCGGCGAGGCTGTCGTCTTCACGGTGACCATCACCAACGACGGTGACGTGCCCATCGAGACGGTGCCGCTCGTGGACACCTACGACCCCGCGAAGCTGGGCTACGTAGGCGCGTCGCCGACGCCCGACACGGCGGACACGGTGGGCGGAGTGCTTGAGTGGACGGATCTGACGGGGTCTGGCTCCCTCGCACCAGGGGGAGCGCTTGTCGTTGAGATAACCTTCGAGACGCTGGAGTACACGGACTACGGCGGCACGGAGGACCTCGCCGAGGTGATAGACGCCTACGTGGCGCAGGACAAGTACCTGAGCGACAGCGACACGGCGTCAGTGGTGATCCTGTCGCCCGTGGGAGGAGAGGTGGCGCTCACGCCCCTCCAAGCGGCGTCACCCTACCTAGTCGCTGCTTTAGTGGTGACCTCCGCCCTCGTCCTGAAAAGAAGAATTGGGAGTCCCTGACGGCCTTCCCTTTTTTATATAAGCTCCGTGTGGTACGCGGTGACGACGGTGTCCACGTCGACCCTCCACCTTAGCA
>DAOVEE010000015.1 GCA_030669135.1 Candidatus Bathyarchaeota archaeon
GCGGTCTCCGGGTTCATGCCGCCGTCAACCTCGATGACTAGCTCCCCATCCATGGCCCTGAGGGCCTCGACCTTCTTGAGGCACCATGGAAGGAAGCGGGAGCCGTACCTCCCCGGCTGCACAGTCATCACAAGGACCCCGTCAAGCCTCGAGAGGTGGGGCGCCACGGCGTCCACAGGCGTGTCCGGGTTGATGGAGAGGAACGATCCCAGCCCATGGTCCCCTGTTACACTGATCGCCTCCGGGACATCCTTAACCGCCTCGACGTGGATTATCGCCGTCTCAATCTTCCCGACAAGCCTACTTATGCGCCTCAATGGGTCTTCTACCATGAGGTGCGCCTGGTACCTTGGGCCTGTGGGCAGCGTGTAGTCGAAGTCAAGCGACCTGCCGGGCACGAACACGCCGTCCATCACGTCCAGCATAATGTGACCCGCGAACCCTGTGACCCTGTCGAGCCTCTCGTCGAGCTGCCCCTGGTCCCCGGCTATTATCGCTGGTATTACCTCTGTCGCAGTCCCTCCCCCCCTCATAATGGCTGCACTAAGGTTTTTGATTTTTTTCCTTCCGCTAAACACGTCACTTTGTTTATGTGAAGATGATAACGTCCCATATAGTTGTGACAATGGTTTGGTTGGTTAAAGGCTTGAATACTATCCGCAGCTTAATCACATACAATTTAATTATAACCGTCTTTATCAAAAAGCACCCACATAGGGGCACATCTAATAACAGCCTATTCTGGCAGAGACATTTTATATGCAAAAATAAATATCTATATCTAAACATCACAACTACAGTAACATAGAGTTTAGATCAAGGGAGCGTTGGAGCTCCGTGGAGGGGGGAGAATTGGACAAGAGGAGACCTATAAAGATACTTCACGTCGACGACGAGGGCTCCCACCTAGAGTTCACGAAGATATTCCTCGAGGAGCTGGACGAGGGCGTCGTCGTCGACTCGGCCACCAACCCCGAGGAGGCCCTCAAGCTCCAGGAGAAGAACAGCTACGACTGCATAGTAAGCGACTACAAGATGCTCTCCATGGACGGCATCGAGCTGGCCCAGAGGGTCAGGAGAAGTAGCAACGTACCCTTCATACTCTACACCGGGCAGGGCAGCGAGGAGGTCGCGGAGCAAGCCTTCGAGGCCGGGATAGACGACTACCTCAAGAAGGAGCCGGATCCCAGCCACTACCAGATCCTCGCCAAGCGGGTCCGGCAGAACGTGGACAAGTACAGGACAGATCAGCTTTACAAGAAGGTGGTGAACGAGAGTCGGGACGGCATAATCATCCTCACCGGCATGGACATCGCGTTCATGAACCAGGCGGCCGCGGAGCTCTTCGGCTGCAAGACCACCGACGGGTTCATCGGTAGAAGCGCTCTGGAGTATCTTGTTGAGACTGAGCAGAGGCTCAGACAGTGTCTCAGCGGCGGCCCCGAGGAAGACGAGGTCTCGCACCTCGCCGAGGTCAAGTACCGGACTGCGAGCGGCGCCATCCGCGTCGCAGAGGTCTCGTCCTCGACCATCAACTACCTAGGCCAGGAGGCGCACCTGTGCTTCTTCAGGGACATAACCCGCAGGAAGCGGATGGAGGAGCGACTCGCTGCGCTGCACCAGCAGGCTTCAAAGCTGGCTCAGCAGAGGACTCTGGAGACCGTCGCCGAGGCCACCCTGGACATCATGCAGACGGTTTTCGAGTACCAGATGGTCTCCTTCCAGGTGGTCGAGGACAGGTATCTCAAGACGGTGAACCTCAGGGGAGCGCCCCCGCTGAACCTTTCCCTGCCCCTCGACGGGAAAGGCATCACGGTGAAGGCCGCGAGGGAGAAGCACAGCATACTCGTGAACGACCTCAGGGGAAGGGAGGACTACTTCAAGGGTTCGATGGAGTCCATGAGCGAGCTCGCCGTCCCCGTGGTCCTAGACGGGGAGACCGTGGCCGTGCTCAACGTCGAGAGCAAGGAGCTCGACGACTTCACGGAGGACGATAGGAAGCTCCTAGAGACCCTCACATACCACGTAGCTTTCGCCCTGAACAGGGAGAGGGACGGCAACGGCGGCGTCACAGGCGAGGCCGTAAAGGCGATAAGGCTGGACTACGCCCTGGGCCGCCTAGAGGACGCCGAGAAGGTGAGCAGCCTCGTGCGGGGGCAGCTCAGGGACAGCCTGCGATCCATAAAGAACGCGTCGGGCATACTCATGGACCAGCCCGATATGTTGCCGGACCTGGTGTCCTCGATAGACCGGGAGGCCGATCACGCGTCCAAGGTGGCCGAGATGATCACGGAGACCCTGGAGGCCTCAGGCAGGGACGAGAACTACGTGGAGATCAATCAGATTGTTAAGGCATTGATGGGGTCCATGTACATCCCCCGCAGCGTCGAGACGAAGGTGTCCTACAAGAGCGGGCTCCTAGTCTCCGAGATGAGGCGCGACAAGATGACCCGGGTCGTCGAGAACCTCGTGAGAAACGCCGTGGAGGCCATGCCGGACGGCGGAACGCTGGAGGTCAACATATCCCAGAGGCAGGGAAACGCCGTGATCGAGGTCAGGGACGAGGGAGAGGGCATCCCGCCGGAGGCCATGGACAGGCTGTTCGAGCCCTTCAACTCGACGAAGCAGGGGCACGCGGGCCTCGGCCTAGCCTTCTGCAAGCGGACCCTAGAGTCCATCGGCGGCTCCATAGAGGCCGAGGCAGATGAGACGGGGACGACGATGGTGGTAACTGTCCCCCTGAGAAGCTTTTAGAAAAATATTGGAAAAATGGCTGCTTACTTGACGGCCTTCTTGCTCTTTATCTTGATGACCTTGGGCTTGTCCTGGCTGATGGTCACTGTGCTGTCCTTCAGGAGCAGGAACGGGCTGTCGATGCTTGCTAGCACGACGGTGGTCTTTATCTTGCCTTCCAGGTCGGGGTTTACCTTGCTTCCCCAGATGACGCGGGCGTCTTTGCTGACCTTCTCTAGGACCATCTCGCCTGCTCGGTTGATGTCCTCGAGGGTCATGTCCTCGCCGCCCTCTATGTGTACGAGGGCCCCTGTGGCCTTGCTGATGTCCTCTACGTCTAGGAGCTGGTTGTCCAGTGCCTTGCCTACGGAGTCCTCTACCTTGGTGCCTCCGTGTCCCTCTCCGAAGCCCACGGCGCAGATGCCTGCGCCCATCATTATTGCCTTGATGTCTGCGAAGTCTAGGTTCATTATCCCGGGCACGCTGAGGGTCTCTGTTATGTTGTTTATGAAGTCTGTCACCCTCTGGTTGGCTACCGCGAAAGCCTCCCTGACGGGCAGCTTCCCGGCCACCTTCCTGAGCCTGTTGTTGTCTATGACCACCACGCTGTCACAGACGTCCAGCAACTTCTGAAGCCCCTCCTTGGCCTTCCCGAGCCGTGTCCCCTCTACCTTGAAGGGGATCGTCACGATCCCGATGGTCAGAGCACCGGTCTCTCGCGCTATCCGGGCAACTACGGGAGACGCGCCTGTGCCGGTTCCTCCGCCTAGAGCCGCTGCGATGAAGACAAGGTTAGCGTCGCCTATGGCGTTCTCGATCTCTATGGCGCTCTCCTCCGCGGCCTTGACTCCCTGCTCGGGGTATCCGCCGCAGCCGAGGCCGCCTGTGAGACTGTAGCCCAGTAGGACACGTTCATCTGCCTGTGAGGTTGTGAGGTGCTGCGCGTCGCTGTTGAGCGCTACGGTCCTGGCGCCCACGACCTTCTTGTCCATCCATGTAACGATGTTGCTGCCGCCGCCTCCTATGCCGAGTATAGCGATCTTGGGTGTGGCGTCACGGGCGATCTCCTCGATGCTCTTATCGGGGACTCCCTGAGGTACCACTTCTAATTCAACGGTCAAGAACTTTCACCTTGTTTACCAATCCATCTTAGTGATCTGTATATAGAGGTGTGTAGGTGAAAGAAGTCACACACAGCTACGAGAGAAGCCGCTTGACCAGCTCCTCGTACTCGGGGTCGAGCTCCATGGCCCGCCTATAATGGGTCAGGGCACGGTCCCTCATCCCATGTTTGGCGAGGTGCACCCCGTAGCTGAAGTGGGCCCTAGCGTCGTCTGGACTGAGCTCCAGAGCCTTCCTGAAGTGGCGGTCGGCCTGAGAGGGGCTCTCCGTCTTGGCGAGGAACTGGGCGTAGTAGAGGTGCGCCTCGGCGTCGTTGGGCTCGCAGTCCAGGGCGGCCTTGAACTCAGTCACGGCCTCCTGGTAGCGCTGCTGATCCGAGAGGAGCCTGGCGTAGTAGAGGTGAGGCTCCGCCGCGTCCGGCGCCGACTCCTTAGCCTTGATGTAGTACCTCTCGGCGTCGGCGAGCCTGTGCCTGTTCATCAGGAATATGCCGTATACGAGGTTGTTGGTCGGGGAGTCGGGTTTCAGCCTCAGAGCCTCCGCGTAGTGGGTCTCGGCGGTCATGTAGCTCCCCTTGTGGGTTAGCAGCACGGCGTAGTAGAGGTGGGCCTCGTCGTGACTCGGATCCAGCTGGATCGCCGTCCTGAAGTGGTTCTCCGCCTCGGTGTGCCTGCCGAGCCTGTACAGCGTGACGCCGTGGAGCACGTGGCTGTACGCGCTCATGGGCTCCAGAGTGTTCACCTTCTTGTACTCGGCCTCAGCCTCCAAGTACCTGCCCTGGTCGCCGAGGAACTTGGCATAGTTCCTGTGCAGCGTGGGCTCGCTGGGTGAGAGCTGGATAGCCTGCCTGAACGTCGCGTCGGCGTCCGTCGTCTTCCCTTGGCTCCAGAGGAAGAGGGCGTAGTTGTTGTAGGTGTTGGCGTCCCTAGGGTTGAGGCCTATGGCCTCCCTGTACCATTCCTCCGCCTCTTCACCTCTCCCTGTGTCGGAGAGGAGGTTGGCGAGGTTGTTGAGGGTGGTGGCGTCCAGCTCCGCCTTGATGGATTCCCTGAAGTGGTGCTCCGCCTCGTCGTACCTCTTCAGCGAGTACAGGAGTATGCCGAGGTTGTTGTGTATCGTCGCGTCGCCGGGGCTCACCCCCAGGGCTCTCCTGTACTGCTTCTCCGCCTCGTCGTGCCTCTTCTGGTCGACCAGGAGCTCGGCGTAGTGGAGGAGCGCGGCTATGTTGTCCTCCTCGTGGGACAGGGCCTTGTAGAAGTGGTACTCCGCCTGGTCAGGCTTATCGATCCTGGCGAAGAACCGGGCGTATATCAGGTGGGACTCGGCTGTATCGGGATAGACCTTGAGGTCACGCCTAGGCCTCGGCGGCGGCTCTGGTTTCTCCTCGGGCTTCTTCCTCGGCTCAGGCTCGGGCTGCTGCATGCTCTTGACCCTTTCAGCCGCCGTCTCACGGGCCTCGTCTGACTGAGAGATGTCCTGGGCTGCGATGTAGAGCTGCACCGCGTCCCGTCTCTTGTAGCTCCTCTTCATCTCGTCCCCAAGCTCGATGAGAAGCCCGGCTATGGAGTCGTCCTTCCCCTCGTTCCGCTGTATCCATTTAACGAGGTGCAGGACGCCGGGCACGTCCCCGGTGTCAGCCATCTTGGCGATAAGCTCCTCGTAGTAACTCATGGACGCGGCAACCGTGTGTTTGAGATTAATATGTCTACGAGAATTTGATTTTTTTGGGGGCCTTGACGCGTCTGACCGCCTGATCCGTCAAACGTAGAGACGTGGGAGAGGAGAGCCAATGGGCTCGACCTGTCTCTCTACTTTGTGGCGTCTACGACCTTAACAGATTTGGGGTGGATGTTTATGATGACGCGCTTGGGATCGTCAAGCGTCGGGGGGAACCAGAACCTCCTTCTCTGGGTCGGCCTCCAAGAGAGGTACCACCACTTCCACTTCTCCTTCACGACCGCGGGGTCCTCGTTGAAGTTGGTCGTCGCCCGAGAGTTCTCGTCTCCGTCCTCGTCGAACGTGGTAAGGAACACCTCCTTGGCTTCCTTGAACGCCTCCTCCAACCCCTCCATCTTATTCAAGGCATCACAATGCAACCAGAGTTGCGATGTAGAAACATTGACTTGTATGCCGGAGCCGGGCAGGCGTTAACCAAGTTTGGCACGAGAGAAACGTTTTAGCCGCCTACACGCACATGAAACCATGTCTGGTTCTAAGGGAGTCGTGTACAGGCGTCTGGTGATACGGGACGCCATGCTGGTCAACGGACGGGGGACGCCGCCCTACGGCCCAGTGGACATCCTCATCGAGAGCGGGAGGGTGGCCGAGATAGTTAACGTGGACGCCATCAGCCTCAACAGGTATAAGCCTGAGAGGCCGGAGGGGGACCGCGTCATAGAAGCCAAGGGCATGTACGTGCTCCCAGGCCTCGTGGACATGCACGTCCACATAAACATAGCCGACGACAAGTGCGGCCCAGAGGGACCTGAGTACGCCTACAAGCTCTTCCTAGCCCACGGCGTAACCACCATACGGACCTGCGGCTTCGGCACCGACGAGCAACTCCTTGAGCACAAGCGCCTCAGCGCGGAGAACAAGATCACTGCGCCGAACCTTGCGGTGCTGGGCAGCTGGCCCTCGGAGGCCCATACAGTCGAGGAGGCCCGGGAGGCGGTGAAGAAGCTGAAGGAACTGGGAGTCGACGGCATCAAGATAATCCCGCGGCCCCACGTCACCCCCGAGATGCTTCAGGTCATGGCGGAGGGGGCCCGGGAGGCCGGTCTACCCGCCGGGGTGGCCATCCACATCGCCCAGAGCAGCGAGCTGGACGCTCTGGATGTCACCTACGCGGGTCTGGACAAGATAAGCATAGAGCACACCTACGGCATCCCCCAGGCCGCCCTCCCCGGCACCCAAGACTTCCCGCCCGACTACAACTACAGCGACGAGGTGGACAGGTTCAGGTGGGACGGCTACATCTGGCACGAGGCCGACCTCTACGAGGACGACGTCATGGGCGTCCTGGACACCATGATCGAGAACGGCACCGTCTGGAACCCAACCATGGTGGTCTACGAGGCCCACAGGGACTATGAGCGCGCCAAGAACATGCCGTGGCACAGCAGGTACACGGTCCGCCACCTCTGGGAGGCCTTCAGCCCCCAGCCGGGCCGCCACGCCACCCACTTCTTCGACTGGAAGACCAGCGACGAGATCGCGTGGAAGGAGAAGTACCAGATCTGGATGAGGTACGTCCGGTACTTCTTCGAGAACGGCGGAACCCTGACGGCGGGCAGCGACACCGCGTTCATCTACCAGATCTTCGGGTTCGCCCTCATCCGGGAGTTGGAGCTCTTCCAGGAGGCCGGCATCCACCCCATCGACGTCGTGAAGATAGCCACCACCAACGCCCACACGTGCCTCGGCGACGAGGAGAGGAGCCTCGGCGTCATGAAAGGCGTCCCCGCCGACCTCTGCATAGTGGACGGCAACCCACTGGACAACTTCAAGGTCATGTACGGCACCGGGGTCGACAGGTACGCCGAGGACGGCGTGACCATGACCCGTGGCGGCGGCGTCAGGTATACCATCAAAGGCGGCGCCCTCTTCGACTGCAGGGAGCTCCTTGCCGACGTCGAGATGTACGTCAACGAGCACAGGTAACTCCATTAACCTTTTTATTGCAGCCCCAAAACCTTCAACTTGATGTCGGTCCCAGACGCCGGGCAGCTAGCCGAGTCGCTCGAAGACGCGACGAAGACGATTACCCAGAGCCAGCCGTCGCTGTTCAGCGTCACAGGCAAGCTCGTCACCCTGCCCAGCTGCGAGGCCATCATCGTCGGGGACCTTCACGGCGACTACAGCTCCCTCCAGTACATACTTATGAAGACCTGGTTCAGGGAAAGGGCGGAGGACGGCGAGCCCGTGGTCCTAGTGTGCATGGGGGACTACGTCGACAGGGGGCCGGGGCAGGTTGAGGTCCTGTACATACTCACGAGGCTGCTCACCGAGCACCCGCGGAACGTGGTGCTGCTGAGGGGAAACCACGAGGGGCCCAGCGACGTGGGGGTGAGCCCCCACGACTTCCCCTATGTGCTCCACAGGCTATACGACGAGGAGTCAGAGGGCGTCTACAGGCGGTTCAGGGCCTTCACCGATCAGCTCTACACGGCCGCCATAATCCCGAGGAGGGCGCTGATCCTGCACGGCGGGATACCAGTCGGGTCGCAGAGCCTGAACGACGTTGCCTACGCCCACAGGACCCACCCCGAGACGGATACCCTGCGCCAGATACTGTGGAACGACCCCATGCCCGAGCCGGGGATAGCCGGGAGCGTGAGAGGCGTCGGGTATCTCTTCGGGCCGGACAGGGCCAGACGGTTTCTGGACGCCGCCGGGGTTCAGGTCCTTATTAGAGGTCACCAGAGCTGCGAGGAGGGCCACAGCGTCATAGGGGACGTGCACACCCTCTTCTCCTGTAAGCTGCCCAACTACGGTAACAAGAAGGCGGCGTACATGGAGATCCCTAGGGTCGCAGCGGAGCCGGTGGAGAACTTCTCTAACTACGTTAAAACCTTCTAGCGTCTCCGGAATATGCACTTCACCATGCTTGAGAACAGCTTCAGGTTCAGCGCCAGGTGCACAAGCAGCGCCGCCGCGAAGACCAGACTCACAATGGTGTGAAAGTTCACCCAAACCGTCTTCGCTACACCCAGGAAAGTCTCGTAGCCGCTTTTTCTTCCGCTGGGAAGCGCCAGCCACAGGACTATCCCGCTCACCAGCGACGAGCCTAGGGTCAGGAACATGGCGACGTCCACCGACACCCTGTGAACTATGTTTTTGCTCAAACAGTTTACCTCTTTATACCGGTTTTACGTAACGGCGGCTTATTAGGGTCGATCAGGAACAGATGTTCCCGTCTGCACAGAATAGCTGTGCTAATGGTTCAACGAAAAGGGTGAGGCATCTCCTTGCCGATGGTGACGGCGACGTGCACCCACTCACCTGCCCTAACCTTGTCGGGGCACTCGATGACCGGCACGTGTTTCTCGCTCTTCCAGTCCGCCGACTGGAGCCTGTCTCCGATACTTTCAGCCATATATGATGCTTCTGAGGCGGCTCACATAAACCTAGGCTGGGCGTGGCTCCCTGAGGCGGAGCACCATCCCGAGGCAGACGACTATTATGCCGACGCCCAGGTAGAAGCTGTACATGTAGCCCAGGGGGGCTCCGACGAACTCGACGAAGGTGCTCATGACTATGGGGCCGACCAGGCCGCCCATGTCCATGAACGTCCTGAATGTGCCGATTGCCTTCCCCCGGATGACGTCGGGCACGGCGTCCGCTATGAAGGCCGGGATGACGCCGTATACAACGCCCCAGAATATCCCCTTCATGAACATGATCGCAAGCAGCGGGTAGAAGCCTGTGAACACGGTGAACCCGAACACCGCGACCAGACCGACAATCAGCCCGGCGGCCAGCATCTTCCTCCGACCCATCTTGTCCGACAGGAACCCGCCTAGGAGGTTGCCAGCCACGCTGCCCACCGTGCTCCCCGAGACCAGGAGGGCGTAGCTGGTCAGGGGCAAGCCCAGCTCCTCCGTGGCGTAGATGGGCAGGATGGTGCCCAGGAGCCCTGCGTTGATGACCATGCAGCCCAGGTTGATGATGCACGCCGCGATCACGGTCATGTTGAGCACCTGGATCATCTCCTGCCTCGTGGGTATCAGGCTCGGCGCCGGCTTGTCGGGGCTAGCCTCGTCGTCTATCCCCTTGATCATCGTAACCATGAACAGAGCCGCCACCCCGAGGACCGAGCATACCAGGAAGTTCATCCTAGGCCCATAGCCGGCAGCGACCAAGCCCCCCAGGGTCTGACCTATCAGGCTGCCCACCATCTCAATCGCCTGGAAGAAGCCCATGGCCCTGCCCCGCCGTTCGGAGGTGAACAGTCTCGAGACGTAGCTCATGCCGATGCAGAAGAAGCTGGCGTCCCCCACTCCCCATAGAGCCCTGGCGAAGATGAGGAGCCAGATGCTCTTGGTCTGGTAGCAGATGAACGCACCCACCACCGCGAGGACCCGGCCCGCAATCAGCAGCGTCTTTGGACCCATACGGTCGCTGAGGACGCCGAGGGGGAACTCGCTGAACATCCTGAGGAGGAAGTAGCCGGAGACGGCCAGCCCCACCAGCTGTATGGGCGCCGTGAACTCGCTCCTCACGAAGGGAGCGAATATGGGCCATACGAATCCCCCTGAGAGCATGGTGACGGTGCCGCTGACGATCATCACGTAGTATTCACGCACGTTGCGTTCCACGGGTTCCGCCTTCTCGCAAAAGGAATACGACTCGGATATAAACCATGGGATCGGGACTAAGGACAGTAAATACCGGTGAGCCCTCCCCAAGTCTCCATGGCAAACACTAAAAGCGGAACCAGTCGATCATTCTGCGTGACATCAAGCAAAGGTGATCCGCCTCTCAAGGGGATCAGGGTTCTGGACCTGAGCCGCGTCCTCGCCGGCCCCTTCTGCTCCATGACTCTGAGCGACTTGGGCGCCGAGGTTATAAAGGTCGAGATACCGGGGCGCGGCGATGACACCCGGGCGTTCCCCCCGTACATCGACGGCGAGAGCAGCTACTTCATGTCCCTCAACCGCGGCAAGAAGAGCATCACCATGAACCTCAAGGACGAGGACGCCACCAAGGCGTTTCACAGGATCGCCGAGAAGTGCGACATCGTGCTGGAGAACTTCCGGCCGGGCGTCACGGCGCGGCTGGGGGTGGACTACGAGACTCTTAGCAAAGTCAACCCCAGACTCATCTACTGTAGCATAAGCAGCTTCGGCCAGACGGGGCCCAACGCCCAGCTGCCCGGCTACGATCTCATAATACAGGGGATTGGCGGCCTCATGGGGCTCACCGGTGAGCCTGACCGCCCACCTGTCCGGGTGGGCATGGCGGTGACCGACCTCTGCGCCGGGATGTACGCCGTCATAGGCATACTCTCCGCGTTGAGGACCAGGGAAAACACGGGGAGGGGCCAGTACATAGACGTGTCCATGCTCGACGGCTCGGTGTCCTGGATGACGTACGCGGCGGGCAACTACTTCGCCACGGGGGTCAACCCGCCTAGGATGGGCTCCGCCCACCCGAGCATAGCGCCCTACCAAGCGTTCCCCGCAGGCGACGGCAAGTACATCCTCATCGCGTGTGGAAACGACAGGCTCTGGGGGATGATGCTGGAGGCCATGGGCGATAAGAAGCTAGGTGACGACCCCCGTTTCACCACCAACGCCCTGAGAGTCGAGAACATGGACACCCTCATCCCGCTTCTGGAGACGGAGTTCATGAAGAGGCCCAGAGACGAATGGCTAGAGAAGCTGCGAGACATAGGGTTCCCATGCGGCCCAGTCTACACCATGGACGAGATGTTCAGCGACCCCCAGGTGCTTGAGCGAGGCATGCTGAAGGAGGTGCAGCACCCCACGGTGGGAAAGATAAAGCAGATAGGCACCGTCCTCAAGTTCTCGGAGAGCGAGTGCAGCATACAGTCGCCGCCGCCTGTGCTGGGGCAGGACACGGACTGGGTGCTTACGGCCGTCGCGGGGCTATCCCCCGAGGAGGTTGAACGCCTCAGAGAGAAGCAGGCGATATAGCGCCTACTCATCTACTTTCTAATAAATGAATAGACGTGCCTCCCTCGAAAACTTATGTATCCACAGAGCATCTAATCGGCCATGAGAATTCTAGAGGATTACCACGCTCAGAACCATGGCTCCCTTAGGGCCTGGGAGGAAGCCTCAAAGTATCTCCCCTCGGGTAACACCCGCTCAGCCCTCTTCTGGCAGCCTTTCCCCCTGTGCTTGAGGCGGGGCGAGGGCAGCCATAACTGGGACGTGGACGGCAACGAGCGCATCGACTTCAACTTCAACAACACCAGCCTCATCATGGGCCACAACCACCCCAAGGTGGTAGAGGCAGCCAAGGCGCAGTGGGAGAAGGGCACCGTCCTAGGCGCCCCGACCGAGACGGAGCCCAAGCTCGCCGAGGAGATTACGAGTAGGCTCGGAGGGGCCGACAGGGTGCGTTTCACGCCTTCTGGCACGGAGGCCAACATGCAGGCGGTGAGGGTCGCCAGGGCTTACAGCCAGAGGCCGCTGCTCGCCAAGTGCCTCGGCGCGTACCACGGCTCGTGGGACGCGGTGCCGCTCACGCCCGGCTCCGTGGGTATCCCCCAGGACGTTAAGGACTGCACCGTGTACTTCCCATACAACGACGCCGAGGCCGCGGAGGAGACCATCAAGAAGCACAGGGACAAGCTGGCCGCCGTCATAGTCGAGCCCACCATGCGGGACATGACTCCCAAGCCCGGCTTCCTGCAGACCGTCAGGGAGGCCGCGGAGGACAACGACATCCTCCTCATCTTCGACGAAGTGATCTCCTTCAGACTCAGCCACGGCGGGGCCCAGGCTCTCTACGGCGTGACCCCGGACATGACCACCATGGGCAAGATCATCGGAGGAGGCTTCCCCGTGGGGGCCTACGCCGCCATGGAGGAGGTCATGAGCCCCCTGAGCATCCCCGGCGTAGAGCTCCCGGAGACCGCGTCGCCGATGCTGAGCTTCTCAGGCACCTTCAACGCCCACCCCCTAGCGATGACGGCCGGCCTCACAGTCATGAAGGAGATGAAGCCCGGCGTCTACGAGAGGATGGCCAAGATGGGCGACGAGATGAGGAACGGCCTCAGGGATGCGCTGGCGGGGGAGGGCGTCGAAGCCCACGTGGGAGGCGTCGGCTCCCTGTTCTCCGTCGCCTGGACGGACCGGGAGGTGATGGACCACGAGACGTCGAGGACGGCCGACAGGGCCCTTTTCAACGTCTTCAACCTAGGCATGATGAACCGCGGCGTCTTCATACTGGGACACCCCAACGTCTCGGCGGTCCAAACCGAGGAAGACCTGAAGAAGGCTCTCATGGCCGCCGAGGAGACGGTGGCCGAGATGAAGCCCCTGATAAGGGAGAGGACACCCCACCTACTGAGATAGGGCGGCCTCCATCCCTAGGAAGTGTCGAGGAACGCTCGCCTAATCCTCTCGGCGACGACCACCTTCTCGGGTGGACGAAGGTAGAAGGTGTCGATGAGCCTCCAATCCTTGTCCGTATAATAGTTATAGTAGTGGACGTTCCTGAGGAAGATGGGCGGGTCGTCCCGTGCGACTGCCTCGTCCAGCTCCTCGGCTGTCATACCCATCTTCTTAGCGTCCCACTGCATCAGCACCCTAGGTACGTGGGGCATCACCGGATGCTCGTGGTAGGTCTCGTCGTTGGGGATGATCTCCACCTCCAGCCCGGGGATGCCTTTGAACTCCTCGACGAGGTACTCGGCGGCCGCGTACTGCTCATCGTAGAGGCCGTCGCCCTCCTCGACGAATATCTCCAGGGCCACGACGAGCCCCACTATCTGCTCCTTGCTTATCTTGTGGCCTCGGCCCCAGCCGCTGTGGGGGAAAGTATAGTCTCTGACGTTGCCTATGATCTCGGCGCCCCTGCCGCTGCCGACCATGATGCCCGTGTTGTTAGGCGCCTTGATGGCTTTTCCGCCGCTGAAGCACACGATGTCGGCGCCCATATCGGTGAACTTGTGGAGGTTCGCCACCGGCGGCAGATCGGACGCCGCGTCAATCACCACCGGTATGTCGTGCTCCTCCCCTAACTCGATCAAGTCCTCTATCGGCACCCTACCCCTCGGTACAGTGTTGTAACTCACCGTGTACGCAAGGCAGCAGGTTCTCTCGGATATCTTGGACTCCAGCTCCCTCCTGAAGGACCTGAGGTGCCCCGCCTGGCCGTACTCCACGGTCCTGGCGCCGGGCGCCGTCCACTGCGGCGTGTACGCTATGACATGGCCCCGGGGCATCAGCACCTCGTTCCTCATGCCCTCGGTGTCGGGGAGCCTCATCCACTTCCCGTAGTCGTCACCCGCCATGCAGCCCGCGACGGCGAGCTCCAGCGCCGCCCCGGTTCCCGTGGTTATGTGGGCGTCCTCGACGCCGCATAGCTCGGCGACCCTGGCGTCAGCCTTGGCGAAGAGCTCGTGCATGTCCACGAAGGTCTTGGCGACCTCGTTCATGGCTTCAAGGACCCTGTCGTCTATCCAGGTTCCGCCTATCACGGTGCTCCAGTTTCTGGCGTTGATCCACGACTTGACGCCGAGCCTGTCCAGTACCTTGCTCCTGTATGGGTAATCCAAATCCGTTCAAGAATCCAGTCAAGGGCGGGTATTTCAATTTTGGGAGCGAGCCTTGCGTCCCAGTCAGGCTCTAGTTTGTGTTAAATATGTTTCTCCCGTAGTGTTACCTGTGATTCGTCATGTCAGATAAAGCCAAGCGCATAGCGTTTGAATGGGTAGAGAGCAACGAGAAGCGTCTTGCGGAGATCAGCGACGAGATCTGGGGCTACGCGGAGCTCGGGTACGTCGAGTTCAAGTCCGCCAAGCTCCTCGCAGACGAGATTGAGAAGCACGGCTTCAAGGTTGAGCGCGGGGTCGCCGGGATACCGACGGCGTTCGTCGGGACCTGGGGTAAAGGCAAGCCCGTCATAGGGGTCATGGGGGAGTACGACGCCCTCCCGGGGCTCAGCCAGAAGGTGGTGCCGTACAAGGAGCCGATAAAGGAGGGTGAGCCGGGCCACGGCTGCGGCCACAACATCCACGGCACCTCTGGGCTCGGCGGAGCCGTCGCCCTCCGGTACGCCATGGAGAAGGCAGGCGTCAAGGGAACCGTCAAGTTCTTCGGGTGCCCCGCCGAGGAGATGCTCAGCGGCAAGGTCTGGATGGTCCGTGAGGGCGTGTTCGACGGCGTCGACATCGTGCTGAGCCACCACCCCAGCAGCATGAACGTTGGTGGGCTGAGCAGCAGCAACGCCAACAACGCCGTCAAGTTCCACTTCCGCGGCAAGACGGCCCACGCCGCCGGGAGCCCGGAGCAGGGCAGGAGCGCCCTAGACGCCGTGGAGCTCATGAACGTAGGCGTCAACTTCCTCAGGGAGCACATCATACAGGACGCCAGGATCCACTACGTCATCGAGGCGGGGGGCGGCCAGCCTAACGTGGTCCCCGATTACGCCCGGAGCTGGTACCTGATACGCGCCCCCGAGAGGGACCAGCTGGACCCCATCTACCAGCGTGTACTGAAGATAGCCGAGGGCGCGGCTATGATGACGGAGACGGAGCTTGAGGTGGAGTTCATCAAGGGCATCTACAACAAGGTGCCCAGCAAGACCCTCAGCGACGCCGTCGCCATGAACATGAGAGCCATCGGGCCCCCGGAGTACACCGACGAGGAGATGAGGTTCGCCGAGGAGATCGCCAAATCCATCTCGAAGGAGTCCAAGAGGACCGGCCTGTGGAAGACCAAGAGGCCGGGCTGGGAGGATCTCATGGACGTCCTCATCGACAGGACGGTGCCCGACGCATGGAACGACGGGGAGGTGAGCCACGGCTCCACGGACGTCAGCGACGTGAGCTGGCAGGTCCCCACCATGGAGTTCGGGACATCCACATACGTGCTGGGGACGCCGGGGCACAGCTGGCAGAACGTCGCCATGGGCGGCATGAGCATAGGCCACAAGAGCCTCTTCTACGCATCCAAGGTGATAGCAGCCACAGGCATAGACCTACTGACGAAGCCAGAGCTGCGTAAGGCGGCTTGGGAGGAGCTGGAGCGCAGGAAGGCGGGCAGAGAGTACAAGTCGCCGATACCGGCGGACCTGGACCCTCCGCTGAACCAGTGGAAGAAGTAACACCCACCATTTCCCCTTATTTTCCCATATTCCTTTTCTACGTGAGACCGACTTTCACCCCTCCTGCGGGCTGAGACCCCGGGAGACGCGTGTGCGTCATCAATAGAATCATATCCTGAGGGCTGAAGTTACGAGGGATGAGTAAGCCCCTCTTCGTCACCCCAGACGGAGCCAGCGACCCTCCGAGACGGTACGTGGTCAAGGACGAGGAGGGTAACGTCCTCTTCATGACGGACTTGGGTGACCCTGAGCCAGAGAAGACGGCTACCATGTGGGCCATGGGGCAGGGTGGCTGGCTAAGGGGCCTCGTGAAGGGAGGCAGCGTCACCCAAGACACCGGCATGGCCCCAGGGACGGACTCGTATCTCATGGTGTACATAGGCAGACCGCTCTACGTGGTGCCTGACCGCACCCATGATCCTCCGAGGCGGCTCATGGTCGTCGACGAGGACGGTAACGTCCTCTACATGACGGGCATGGGTGAAGGCGAGACGGAGCAGTCCGCCACCCTGGCGGCCCAAAGGCTGGGAGGCTGGCTGCAGGGCGCGGTGAAGAAGCTTAAACAAGGTAACTGACGTGTAGCGACGACGGCGTCTCCTGCATATTTATATCCCTGCATCCGCCATGTGGGGTATCATGACCGTCAACCCTGAAATCGTGCTGCGCAGGGCGAGGCAGGAGGACCGTGATAAGGTGGTCTGGGTCGAGTCCCTGAGCACGCCTAATCTGAGCTACGTCCCACACGTGTGGGACATGTTCCTCGACGACATGGAGGGCGACTGGACGGTGGCGGAGATCGACGGCGAGGTGATCGGGTGCGGCAAGTACAGCATACTGCCTGACGGCTCCGCCTGGCTGGAGACCCTGCGCGTCGTCCCGCATCGGCAGGGCCTCGGCGTGGGTAAACGGCTCTACGAGCACTGGTTCGAGGTGTCCCGGGAGAAGGGCGTCAAGACCATGCGCATGTACACGGGCGTCAGGAACGTGGTCAGCAAGGGCCTGGCGGAGAGGTACGGGCTGAGGATGGCCGAGACCTTCAGGGGCACCCTCATGAAGAGCGACCCGGGGAAGGTTGACGCTGAATACGACTTCAGACGGGTCGTGGACCAAGGGAGGGCCACCGAGCTGCTGATGAGACACAGCGCAGCGTGGGGTGGATGGCAGGTCATGAACCGCACATACTACAAGCTGTCACCTATGCTCTGCGCCCACCTCGCTGAGAGGGGCATGGTCTACAGGGACCCGGACACCGAGAGCGTCATCGCCATGGGCGCGAGGTTCATGCCGAGACACGGGCTACACGTCGGCTTGTTCGCCGGCGACGCGGAGGCCTGCCTGGGTTTCGCCATGCAGACGGCGGTGGAGCGGGAAATCGAGAGACTCCACTGCCTGTTCCCGTCGCATAATCCGGGCGTCGAGGAATCGCTGACCGGCTTCGGTTTCCGGCTTGAGCCGGCGGACTTTATGGTATTGGAAGTCCACCTAGAATAGGATACGCCGCAACGGTGTTTCTCAGACTCTCTCCCAGACTAGGTGAGTACTCAGCTGTCTGCCTCCGACGAGCATCAACGGTGTGCTCAGGGTGAGCCGGCTACCCTCGAGCCTGAACATTCGTTCCTGGCTCACGCCGACCCAGTTGGGGAACAGGCTCACATCAATGTGGTGAACCACCGTGTCATCCTGAACCGTGTACCGGCCCGCGTAGGACACGTAGCCGTTGACCGCGGCGATCTTCTCCTCGGCGCTGCCTCCCCTGATGTCCCCGGACTTGAACTTGGGGCGCCCTTCCTTCATGAAGGCCACCGACATGTACCCGTCGGGGCTGTAGAGGAGATACCCGGTGCGTTCGCCGCGGCGAACCAGTTCACCGTTCTCGTCCCTCGTCTCGACGGATACCAGCCTCCACGCCCCGATGAGACCCTGCGCCTCTTTGTTCACCTTGTATATCACCGTAGTCTGAAAAATGATGCCCGGGTATCTATATACCGGTGATCATCTT
>DAOVEE010000089.1 GCA_030669135.1 Candidatus Bathyarchaeota archaeon
GGCTGCTGTTCGCGGCGTTCACCACAGCGTCGGTCTCCTGGTGCGTGATGTCGCCCCTAACCAGCCTGACCCTCGTGCGGCCGAACATCATGAATCCAACTCCGGCACACGTTCATAAGACGGTTTCCCCCGCCCCGGAGACATCCTTGGGCTGCACCTCGACAACCCTCCGTCCCAAACCAGATAAAAAGACAAAAAAACGGGGTTTCCGCGTCTAAAAGGCGCAAAAACGGGTGTTTTATCTTCTTTAGTCTCTTTTCCGCTGCTCTATGCTATGTGAGGGCCAGTAAACGATGGGATAGGCTTCTACTTCTTGATATAAGCGCTTGATACGTTTTTTCACTCATTTTTCGAGGCTGTCTCGCTTAGTGGCTTGTAAACATAGAACAATATGGCGTATAGCTTTTATTTTCGGTATCTTCTAGAAGACTGATCCCCTATGGCGGTTGGGCTCGGTCAGTTTGATGCGATATACAATATCCTCATCCTGGTCGTGATTATCTCCCTCGTGGCCCGCCAGGTCAACTTCCCGTCCACCATAGCGTTCATATTCGCTGGATTACTGGCGGCCTGGGTGCCCAGGCTCACCCTGCCTGAGCTCTCGCCGGCGATCTTCCTCACCATCCTCCTGCCACCCATTCTATTCAACGAGACCCTCACCTTGGACATAGAGGGCTTGATAGACGACAGCGACATCATACTGACCTACGCGGTACTGGGTACTGCGCTGATGATGGCTGCGGTGGGGCTGTACACCCACTACCTCCTGGGCCTAACATGGATCGAGTCGTTCCTGCTGGGGATAATAGTGGCCCCTACCGACCCTGTATCGGTTATAGCCACGTTCAAGCAACTCGGCGTGATAAAGCGTTTCCAGCTCATTGTGGCCGGCGAGAGCCTGTTCAACGACGGGGTCGCCATCGTGGTCTACAGCATACTCATTATATTCATCGAGGCGGGGACCATAACCAGCTTCGAGGTCCTGCAGATAACTCTAGTGAAGGTGCTCGGCGGCGTCCTCCTCGGATACGCAGCCGGGTACATAGTCCACCTCATCTTCTGCTGGACCGAAGACCTCTTCGTGGAGATCCTGCTCACCTTCATAGCCGCCTTCGGCGTCTACAGGCTGGCCGAGCAGTTCCACTCGAGCGGCGTCATCGCGGTGGTCATCGCGGGGCTGATCCTGAACTACCGCCTCAAAACCAGCGGAGGCATCACGGAGCACGGCGAGGAGAGCCTGGAGGTGCTGTGGGAGTTCGTGGGCTTCATAGCCTCCAGCTTCGCCTTCATCTTCATAGGCGTCAGCCTAGAGCCCTCCATACTGATAGGCTTCGCGTTGCCGATACTCGGTCTGTTTCTCTTCAGCGTCATATTCAGGTACGTGATGGTGTCCCTGGTGGCGGAGTTCCTCGAGAAGCGTCGCAGCAAACGCATCCCCCAGAACTGGCGCGTCGGCATGACTTGGAGCGGGCTCAGGGGCGCCGTCTCCGTGGTGCTTGTCCTGGGAATCGTTGGCCTGGGCCTCCCCAACACGGAGAAGATGTTCGCGCTCACCTATGGGCTGGTTCTTGGGTCCAACGTCTTCCAGGGGCTCACCATGCCCACGCTGGTGAACAAGCTGAGGCTCTTCAGCACAAGATCTAGGCCCGAGCCTCAGTCCCCGGAAGAGGAAGCCCCCGCACCTGAGCTGTAAACGTATATTATCCGTGCTTCACCGGGCACATTGGCTGTTATGTCAGTCGCAGAGCGACTCAGGATGCTTTCAGATCTGGATGAGAGGTACGCCGTGGAGTTCGACCTCGATTACAGGGGCTACGGCAACGAGGTGGTGAGGGAGCTGATCCGGTCCATAATGGTGGACTCCAAGAAGCACGCTGGCCTCTACAAGGCCGCCGCCTACATCATGGAGGGCAGAAGCCTATCTATTACCGACGTGGAGTGCGAGGCGCTGGAGAAGAAGCTCAGGCTCCACATCGAGAAGGAGCAGGAGATGCTGGAGGCCGTTAAACAGTTAATCGACGAAGTGAAAGACGAGCGGGTCCAGAAGCTGCTCATCATGATCTACGAGGACGAACTCATGCACCACCCGTTCTTGGAGTCCTTTCTCGAGGCCATCCTCAAACGGGAGACGATCACCGAGGAGGACATCTGGGATATGCTCTTCCGCGATCTACCAACCCATGGGCACGTCGCCGACCCTTACGCTGAGAGAGAATACGGCCCATAACCATCTTTTCATAAGCTTTTTTCTTATCGAGAACCAATATTAAAAACACTTCACGTTACTACACTCACCTAAAAAAACAACATGTGACTGTTACATGTCATAGCTATTGTTTTATACTCATGTTCTTTACTCATTAATATAACCCATGAGGGTGAGCTACGTGGGTGACAAGGTAAACATACTCGTTTTAATTGAAAAAGATACTCAGCGGTCTGTGAAACAATGCTTTGAGAGATGTGACAACGGTTTCCGGGTGGAGCTGGCCTCGAACATGGGGGAAATCCGGCAGCTAATCTTGTTGAAGCAGTATGACTGTATAGTATCGACAATGGAGTCGTCGAGCGTTGGAGACCTCATTAGTTTGCAGTTGACACTCGATTCACCTATTCCTGTCGTTCTCTTCTCACAGAATGAACTCGAAACTCTCTACAACTTGGAGGGCTACGAGAAAATGGCGGGCAGGATCAGGCGGAAGGTTAACGGCAGGAGGGCGAGAGAATCCGTTCAGTCAAACGGCAATGTGACGCCCACTGTGGTCGTAATAGAGGACGAGATCTACGTGAAAGGTGAGGACGGTAAGAACATTCTATGGGGCCACGAAGGCCCAGACATCTACGACGTTGCTAAAACTATGGAGCTCGAGCTCAGGGCCATCGACCACGTGAGGGATAGGCTCGCCGAGGCCGTCGCTGACATCACAGAGGAGCTCTACCTTTCCGATCTTCCCCCCGAAAACGTGAGTGACATCGTGTACGAAGGTTACAGGAAGCTGCTCCTCTGGTTCCGGGACCTTGACGCGTCTCTCGGCCACCGCCGGGGTAACTAAATATCAGGTGTTTTTTTCTTAACAGCATATATGCGATGATGTTTCACACATGTGCTTGCTAGAGATCCATTAATCTGGAAATTTTTTAGTTTTGTTTTTCTGGATTTGCCTATAAAAATAAAGCTTTTTAAATGAAAAAGCTGATAAAAGCTTAGGATGCCTGAAAGGAAGTACAAGTATCACACTGTGAACCTACCTGAGAGCCTGGCGAAGAAGATAGAGGAAGTCATCAAGAGCGGTAACCACGGGTACACCAGCATCCCAGACTTCGTGAAGTCTGCAGTACGCCGGTACCTGAGAGACCTCGGATATCTAGTGTGAGAGCGAATCCGTAATACTCCAAGGGTGGGCACAGGAGGAATTACAGGCCATGTGGTTAACCAGATATCCCCTTGCGATATAGTATACGAAGTCTCCCACGGTCGTAAAATTTATCGTCACATATCGATAAATATGAACGTGTCCCATGTCCGAGAAACCGTCTTTCGATGAGATCTGGGTGAGAATACGGAAGAGGGCGGGCGAGGCCTTCTTCACCAAGACAGGGATCAGGTTCACTTATGGGGTCGAGGGAGAGAAGGTGATGCTCAACAGGATCAACTACAGCTTGTCGAAGGGCGACCTCATGAAGGCCTACCCCAGGGTGCCCATGAAGGGCCCGAGCGAGATCGCCTCGCTGGTGAGGGGGCCCTCCTACGTCTGGGCGATCCTCCACGACGCGAGGATATCTCTGAAGGCGTGGTGACGGCCAACCACAACACTGTTATATCGCTAGCGTAATAACGATCTTATGGTAAAATGTAGAGGATGCGGAGAAGATGTCTCGGAGAAAGCATACTTCTGCCCCCGGTGTGGGCTGAGAACCGAGGCAGGAGAAGAAGCCGGCGTCAAGACACCCATATCGAGTATACCCGGATGGGAGAGAGACGTAGAGAAGGCCCTGACCAACGCCGCCAAGCTCATGGAAGACGCTTTCGAGGCGGCCAAGAAGGGTCTCCAGCGGGCTGCCGACGAGATAGGGGTGGAGGTCGAGAAGGCTAGGGACTGGGACGTCAAGAGGTCGACTCCCGTCTACTGCCCAGGGTGTGGCGCCAAGAACCCCAGCGACTCCGAGTACTGCACGGCCTGCGGAAAAAAGATACCCAGGGACCTCTAGAGCTCGGTCACGACCTTGACCCTGAAAATGGTCAGATTGCTATTGATCAGCTCTAGCATCTCCCCATGGGTTACCTTTGGGTGAAGTAAGTAGCCGGCTCCTCGGAGACACGAGTTCTCGTTTTGAGTGTTGATCAGGGAAACCTCAAAAACCGGGGGGAACCCAGCATATACAAATGAGCGTCCTCTGCTCGGGCAGCTACTTGGCGGACTTCATCGTGCCCGACCTCCCGGAGATCGGGGAGCCGGGGAGCCTCGTATACGCTCCGAGGGGGATCCACCTGTCCCCGGGGGGCCACTCTGCCAACGTTGCCTTGGATCTCGTGCAGCTCGGGCATGAGGAGGTCCATTCGACGGGCTGCGTAGGGGACGATCCCGTCGGGGAGTTCATCGTCAACCATCTCAGGAATCATGGGGTGCAGGTGCACCCCCAGGTGGCGGAGGGCGTCGCCACGGCCAAGAACATAGCGCTCATAGTGAGGAACCAGGACAGAAGGTTCATCGCGGAGCTTACGGCCAACACCCTCCTGGAGCCTGGGCACGTGGAGACGCTCATCAGAGGCCTAAGGCCTAGGGTGTTCTACCAGGGAACGGTGGGCGGGCTGAGACGCATCGATCCCTGTCTCGACGAGGTTCTTGACGTGGCTAGGGCTGCGGGCTCGATGACCCTTGTGGACGTCATCCCGTCGACGGATGGCTGGGGGAGCCTGTTGGACGCGCTGTGCGGCGTGGATGTCTTTCACTGCAACCTCGGGGAGGCCAGGGGCTTGCTGGGAGCCGGTGAGCCCACCCGTCTCCTCGGAGAACTCGTGGCGCGGGGTGTACGGCTGGCAACGGTGTCTGACGGCGCTGAGGGGCTCTACGCTTCCACCGAGTCCCTGTTCGTCCATATGCCGAAGTTCAGGGTGGAGGAGGTGGACCCGACGGGGGCTGGGGACGCCCTCTGCGCGGGGCTGATAAAGGCGCTGATCGATGACGGGGTGTCCCCCGGGCAGCTCAGCACGCTGGAGGCGGAGAGGCTCACCACGTTGATGCTCCGGGGACAGGCGGCGGGCGCCGCCTGCGTCACCGGGGTGGGGGCGACGACAGCCGTCACATGGCGGGAAACATATTCTCTGATCAGGGAACAGGCGGCGTGGCTGCTTGAGTCAACGACCGTTGAGGAGGTCTGAGATGTCCATCAGGGGGGCGGGGAGGGTGAAGACGGGCTTGGAGCCCCTCGACAAGCTTCTCGGCGGCGGCTTCCCCTGCGGCGCCGTGAGCCTTGTGTACGGGGAGGCCGCCACGGGTAAGACGACCCTCGCATTGACCGCAGCTCTGAACCACCTCGGGGAGCACAGGGCGGCGAAGACCGTATACATAGACTCGGACAACAAGCTCAACACGGGGAGGCTGACCCAGATCGCCGAGCCCCGGGGGGCGGGGCTCCTGAGGAGGCTGCACCTGCACACGCCGCTGAGCTTCCGTGAGCAGGAGGCGACCCTGGAGCAGATGCCGGCGCTGGACCCCATGGACCTTGTGGTGCTTGACAGCGTGACGGGGCTCTACAGGGGCGAGACGGTGGACGAGGAGATGACGTACCGCGTCAACAAAGAACTTAACCGCCAGCTTGGGTACATATCGGAGATGGCGGTACGAAGCGGTGCGGCCTTCCTGCTGACGGGGCAGGTGCGCAGCGTGATGGATACGTCGCAGATAGAGCCTGTGGCCCCCAGGCTCCTGAGCTACTGGAGCTCCACCGTCCTCAAGCTTGAGAAGACGCCTGAGCAGGGGAGGCGGCAGGCGACGCTGGAGAAACCCATAACCAGCCCCAACGCCATAAACATCTGGATAACCGAGACAGGAGTGTCGGCGTCGCAGCCATGAACCTAGAGACAGTTTTGGCCGCCGTCTACCTCTTCCTCCCCGCATACTTCGCCAACGGCAGCCCCGTGGTCCTCGGCGGCGGCGAGCCCCTGGACGGCGGCAGAAAGTGGCTCGACGGCAAGCCCTTCCTGGGCAGCCACAAGACTGTCAAGGGGACGTTACTCGGCGTCGTCGTCGGCGCCGTGGTCGGCGTCCTGCAGGGGAACCCCCTGGGCGGCGCCCTCCAGTCCGTCGGCGCCGTGGCAGGCGACATAGTGGCCAGCTTCTTCAAGCGCCGCTGGAACCTGAGGCCAGGGGAGAGCATGCCGCTGGTGGATCAGCTTGATTTTATCACCTTCGCCGTCCTGCTGAGCTACCCCGTCCAGCGCACGTCTCTGGAGGCTATGCTGGTTATACTCGTCCTGACGGTGCCCATACACTACATCGTGAACTACCTAGCGTGGCTTCTGAGGCTCAAGGAGAACCCCTGGTAGCTAGACGAGTCTGCGCCTCGGTTCCTTCCCGGCCTCGAACACCCTGCCGCAGTAGTTCACCGCGAAGCTGGTGGGGAACGCGTTGTAGAGCATGGCCATGGCTTTGAAGCCGGTGCAGTGGCATGGGCTCAGGAACTTGAGGCCGAGTCTGCGCAGCCCCTCTATGGTCTTGTCGATGTAGGCGTCGTCGCGGCCTATCAGGTGGGTGCCCCCGATCAGGCCGTGGAGGCCGCTGAAGCCGCCCAGCTTCATGGCGTGCAGCGCCGTGTTCACGGGGCCGGAGTGGGCGCACCCGGTTATCAGCCAGGGGCCGACGCCCTCAACGTCCGTCCACAGCGCCTGGTCGCAGAGTATCTTGTCGTCCCTTTCCTCGCCGTCCACCACCACTATTCTCCTTCCCCCGTCCGTGGGCGGTGAGATCTCTTCGAACCCGGTCACTCTGGGCACCTGGCCGGTGGTCCAGAGCCCGGGCACGACCTCTTGTGCTTTGTCGGAGATGACGAGCTCCCCGCCGACTGCCTCGATGTCCTCCACGCCCTGCCCCTCCGGGACGCCTCCTCTGGTCCTCTTGCCGTGCCTGTCTTCGTAGTAGCGGGGCAGGAAGCAGTGGGGGTGGGCGTAGACGGGGCATCCTCCGGCCGCCTCCACCACCTCCACCGTGGCGACGGTGTGGTCGCTGTGGCCGTGGCTCAGGACG
>DAOVEE010000237.1 GCA_030669135.1 Candidatus Bathyarchaeota archaeon
TGAATATGGTGGTGACGACCTCGTCCCGCTCCGGCTCACCGTTGTCCCGGTGGTACTTACGCATGAGGAGGGCGTTGTTGTAGCACCCGGCCGAGCCTCCGGGGGGCTGGAAAGTGAACGCGTCCATGCCGCTGATCTCCCGGAGATAGACGTCCCCGAACTCGTACGCTATCTCCAAGATGCCCTGCATGGTCTCCTCCGGCTGGAGGGGGTGGACGTCCGCTATCAGCGCCGCCAGTGCCTCGTTGATCTTGGGGCTGTACTTCATGGTGCATGTGCCGACGCCCAGGTCGATCTCCATCTCCATTCCCAGCGTCATCTGGCTGAGCCGCAGGTAGTGACGCAGCACCTGCGCCTGACTCAGCTCGGGCAGCCCTGGGGGTTTCCTCCGCCTCATGGCATCCGGGACCAGTCCCTCCGCTGGCCCCACCTTGGCCCTAATCTTGGGCTCCACTCCGGGCGGAACGAAGCCTCTCTCGCCCCTGGTGCTGAGCTCGTGGATGATGGGCTCGCTCCACCTGGGCGCGTGGTACTCCCTCACCTTCACGCTAACACCTCCCGGATGGCGGCCCCGAGCGTATCTATCATGCTGAGGCTGTGCATCTCGGTGACGCAGTACAGGGCTGCCTCGCCCAGCTCAGGGTATTCCGTGGTCAAGTCTTTCCCGCCGAAGATTTTGTGACCGAGGAGGGCTTCGTTCACTTCCCTTACCGGCTTGTTGAAGGTGACCGGGAACTCCTTGAAGAACGTCGTGAACGGGACCTCCACGCCGTCCAGCTCGTCGAGCATCGCCGCCGCGTAGTGGCTCTTCTGGAGGATGGTCTCCCCCAGCTCCTTCATCCCCTGGGGCCCGAGGAGGCTCATGTAGACGGCGGCGGTGATCCCCCATAGGGCCGTCGTGGTGCCCACCCAGTCCTTGGCGTTCTCCCGCGCCATGTAGCTGGTACGCTCGTAGAGGGCCTGCCCGAACCCGTACTCGCCCTCGACGGCGGTGTCCGCTATACACACCAGCCTAAGAGGGTACTCGGCGACGTACCTCTCCTCGTCGCGGCTGGCGATGAAGCCGCAGCTTCCGCCGCCGGCGTACATGTGTATCCCTAGGGGCTGGGCCTCGCCGCACGCTATGTCCACTCCGTAGTCGCTGGGCGCCGCCAGCACCCCCAGGCTTATGGGGTCCACGCCGCAGACGCTCTCGGCGCCGCCGTCGTGGGCCACGGCGGAGATGGACGCCCCCTCCGCCTCGATGACGCCCAGGTAGTTGGGGTTCTCGAAGTAGACGGCAGCCGTGTCCTCGCAAACCTTGGACTCCAGGTCAGCCATGTCCACCATACCCGTGGCGGTGTCGTACTCAACAATTTTGACGTCTATGCGGCTCGTGTCTGAGGCCGAGTCGCAGAAGTTCCTTATGATGCTCAGCCTGATGGGGCTCACGTTCCGGGGCACCAGCACCTCCTTCCTCCCGGTCAGCCGCGTCGCCATCCTGACGCTGTGCCCGGCGGCCGCCCCCCAGTCGTAGGTGGGGATGCCGCTAACCTCCATGCCTAGGAGCTCGCATACGAGGCTCTGGAACTCGAAGTTGGCCTGATATCTACCTAGGTCACTGTGGCTACCCCCAGCATAGGCGGTGAGGAACTCGCTGCGGCTCGCGATCTCCTCGCAAACCTTGGGCACGTAGTGTCTCCAGCAGCCGGCACCCAGATAGCTTACGTACTCCTCAGTGGTCTTGTTCTTCGAGAGAATGGACTCGACGTGGCGCTTCAGGTCCAGCTCGCTGAGGATGGGTTCAGGGAGGTCCATGGGTCTGCCGAGCAACAGTCTCTCCGGGATCATCTCCCTGTACAGCTCGTCGGCGCCCCCAGCCCCGATGAACCTCAGCATCTCTCTCTTAATCTCCGGCACAGAGTTGGGGATGTAGGGGTGAATGAAGCTCTCCTCGTCCATTTGTCTCACTGAGGCAAATCACATCCGGTGACGGTATAACACTTTTCTTGGCCGCTAAGAAAACCGAGCTCTGCCCCATGCCAACATTATGGATTCGGATTGCGTAAGGTTTAACAATTTTACACCTGTCTGGGTACCTGAACCGGTGTCGGGTTAGTTGCAGGAAACCGAGAAGAAGTCACTCATCCCGCGGAACGTGTTAGTGCTTACCATGAGCCGCACCATCTGGAGCATGTCCGACACCAACATTGACAACTTCATCAGCAGCTATATGCTCGCCCTCGGCGCCACCGTGCCGGCCATCGGCCTCATGAACGCGCTTGGGAGCTTCGGCGCCATGCTCCTGTACCCCATCGGCGGCTACATCGCCGACAAGAGCGGCCGGGTGAAGCTCGTGGCTTACTCCACGCTGCTCTACGTCTCCAGCTTCGTCGTCTACCTCTTCGCCCCGACGTGGCAGTGGGCAGCCTTCGCTATGGTCTACCAGCAGATGGTGCTATTCTACGTGCCTGCGATGAACGCCATAATGGCGGACAGCATCCCCGTGGGGGACAG
>DAOVEE010000250.1 GCA_030669135.1 Candidatus Bathyarchaeota archaeon
CCCCATGTCGGCGCCTATGACGTAGACGTCTCCCTGACGCTCCACGTAGAAAGGGTACATCCGGCAGAGGAGTGCGCGATCCTCGTAGACCATGCAGCCGTTTTCGCCGAGGAACACGCATCTCCCATCTTTTTTCTTCATGACTGCGACGAACTTGCCCTCATCCGTCTGTTCGTAGAAGCCCTGTTCTCCCGCCTCCTCCAGCCGGGTGATGTCCTCATCGAGTAGCAGTACTCTGCGATCCCAGTCCTCGATGTCTCTGCAGCATCGTCCACAGCGGATACAGTCCCACGTCAGCCCAGCTGGGTAGTAGAACTCGATAATTTTTCCACCGTGTTCTAGAGAGCTGCGTAGGTGGCTGGGCTCATCCATCGCCTAGCCTCTCGCCAGCTCGACGGCCTTCTCGGCGAGCACCTGGAGGGGGTCGACGACGGGCACCGTCAGGTCTCCGTCGTGGAGCACGAGGCTTACCTCGGTGCAGCCGCAGATGACGGCGTCGGCGCCGGCGTCCATGAGCTCGTGGGCCACCCTGTGGAGCAGCTTGCCTCCGGTCTCCAGGTCCCCCCGTTTGATGTCCCGGTAGATGGCATCCATGACGTCCCTCTGGGACTCCCCGGAGGGGGCGACGACCTCTATGCCCTGGTCTCCGTAGCTCTCGTAGAGGCGGCTGGCGAGGGTGCCGTCCGAGGCCAAGAGGCCCGCCTTGGTGACCTCCGGGTGCCTCCGCCTGGTGTCCTCGGCGCTGAGCCTGATCATGTGGAGCACCGGTATCTCCAGGCCCGCCTGGAGCCGGTCGTGGAAGTAGTGGGCGGTGTTGCACGGCATGATGATGAAGTCGGCTCCCGCGCGCTGGAGGTTGAGCCCGGTCTCCAGCATCACTGGCAGGGGGCTGGGGCCAGTGCCCAGTATCGCCGGGGTGCGGTCGGGGACCTTGGCGTTGCTGTCGATGATGACCCTGAAGTGTTCCTGGTCCTTCTCGACGTGGGTCGCCCTGATGATCCTCATGTAAAGGTCGGCCGTGGCCTCGGGGCCCATGCCGCCCAGGATGCCGATGATCTTCTCGCCCATATATCCTCAGAGATATCCTGTAGTACTACGATTTAGAGGTTATCCGGGTTGAGGCTTTCTCGGCGTCCCGGCGGCGGCTTTTGGTGCCTTCAGAGGCTTGTCGTCTTGTATGGTCCCATGGAGCGGCCCGTCAAGACATCGTAGTAGTACGACTGGGACATGTTCACGGCTTCGTTCACCCCGAGCATGTTGACGGCCATGTTCGCCCACTCGAACCTGCTGTCCGGGTCGAAGACGCCTTCCTCGTGTGCCTTCACCGCCAGCGCGCTCATCTGGTTCAGGACTCGGCACCTCCCCGGCGTCCAGCGGCTGTCCTCCTCTCCCTTCCTGATCCAAGCGTGGCATCCCCGGAAGTCCACGTCGTCGTCAGGGGGGTCGATCTTGTACGACGCCACCCGCATGCTCTTCATGAACTCGTCTAGCTCGGTCACCATCTTGGGCTCGTCCTCGGGTCTTCTCAGCACCCTGAAGCTTGTGATGGTGAAGATCTGTGGGTGCCAGGCCCTGACGGTGTAGTGGGGCAGCGACGCCTCCTCGAGGCTGGTGAAGCGGTTGAAGAGCCTCGCCGTGACTTCCATCCATCTATCGGGCTCAACGGTGTACGCCGCCACCGTCCAGTTGTCCCCCAGCGTGGTGTCCATACTCATGGCTGTATCATTGCCGGTTCAAGGCAAAAAGACTTTGACGCCACCTGGCTTTGGGCTGCCCCCCTAGTACCTTATCTTTTCTCCGTTCTCCCTGATGTAGGTCTCGTAGAGCTTAATCGCCTTCCGGGTCACGGGTCCAGTGCCTCCGTCGCCGATGGTTCTCCCGTCTACCATGGTTATGGGCCTGATCTCGGCGCCTGTGCCGCAGATGAAAGCCTCGTCCGCCGTCCATAGGTCCTGCAGCGTGATGTTTCCCTCGCAGGCCTCGACGCCGTTCATGGGGAGGAGACACAGCAGCAGGTTCCTCGTCACCCCCTCAAGGGCGCTGGTCGCATAGGGAGTGTAGACGACGTCGTTCTTGACGATCATGAGGTTCGCGAGGCTGGCCTCAGACACGTACCCCGTGTGGTCCAGCATTATCGCGTAGTCGGCGCCCGCCACCTGGGCCTCCACCTTGGCCAGCATCAGGTCCAGGCGGCTGTTGGTCTTTATCTGGGCCGGGATGCTGTCCGGCGCCGCCCGGCGGACACTGGTGACGACGGCGGTGAGGGGCTCACCCATCCTAGTCCCCACCTCCCTTATCCTGATGACT
>DAOVEE010000051.1 GCA_030669135.1 Candidatus Bathyarchaeota archaeon
CGACTTTCGCGGCGACTATCAGGGGCAGCTGGATTAGGAAGACAACTATGAGTGGCACCAGCTCGAGAAACATTACCGACGCCGCGAAGGAGACGAGGGTCAAGAGGAATTTTACCCTCGGATCCATGTTGTGGATGAAGGTGTCGCCGCGTGTGAATCGCAGGCTCTCGAGAAGACTCACGGCGTCGTCCCTCCCACGTTTCTCATGAGGATGTCGAACGCCTCATCGACATCCAGCACGTCCTTGGGTAATCCATGGTTCGAGAGCTTCGAGAAGAGCCGCGTTATCTCCGGCTGGGCGACGCTGCAGCTTCTGAGGGTCTCCGGGCTGGTCATTATCTTCTTCGAGGCGCCGTCATCCACGACGCGTCCGCCGGCCATGAGCACGATCCTTGGCTGACTCTCCGCCACGAACTCCACGTCGTGGGTGACGATGACTACGGTCTTGCCCTGCGACCGCAGATGGGTGAGGAAGTGCCTGAGCCTCTCCTTCTGCCCGTAATCCTGGCCTATCGTCGGCTCGTCCAGCACCAATATGTCTGGGTCCCAGGCCAGCACCGATGCGAGAGCCACTCTTTTCCGCTCGCCTCCGCTCAGGGTGAACGGGCTCTTGTGTCTGTACTCGGTGAGATCTAGGAGGTTTAACGCCCACGTCACCCGCTGCTCTATCACGGACTCGTCGAAACCAAAGTTTTTGAGGGCGAAGCTTATCTCCTTCTCCACGGTCTCCTCGAAGAGCTGGTCGTCTGGATTCTGGAACACGAGCCCGATGTTCCTCGCCAACTGGGCGACGCTTAGCGTCGAGACGTCCACGGAGTCGACAACCACCTCGCCGCTGAAAGGTTTCAGCAGGCCGTTGAAGTGTTTCACGAGAGTCGTCTTCCCGGCTCCGTTCTCCCCCATTATCGCCACGTAGTCTCCGTGATAGATCGTGAGGGAAACGTCGTTGAGGGCCTCGACGCCGCCGGGGTAGGTGAAACATATGTCCTTCACCTCGATTGCTGGGTGGTGGTGGTACTCACCCGTGAACTCTAATAGGTCGTCGAACCCTTTGGCTCCACGTCTGATGTCGTTTGGAAGCCTAGTCTTGAACTCGTCGTAAAATTGTTGCGCAGAGACAGGGAGCCTATTGAAATTAACGCCTCTGGAGTTGAGTCTCCTGGCGAGCTCGAAGACCCGAGGGATGCCTACGCCCAGCAGGCGGGTCTGGTCGTCGGCGAACACCTTGGCGGGCTCCCCGTCGTTGACGACCCTGCCTTCGCTTAACACGATCATCCTGTCAACGTACTTGGCGGCGAGGTCCATCCTGTGCTCGATGAGTATGATGGTGATTCCCAGCTCTTTGTTGAGGCGGTCCAGCACCGAAAATATGTGCTCCGCGCCGACGGGGTCCAGGAAGGCAGTGGGCTCGTCCATGACGATGATCTCTGGACGCATGGCGAGTACGGAGGCGATGGTAAGCCTCTGTTTCTGGCCGCCGGAAAGCTCGTGGGTAGCCCGCTGCCGCAGTTGCTGAAGACCAGTGGTCTCAACCGCCCAATCGATCTCCTTGTACATCTCATCTTTTCCTATGCCCAGATTCTCTAGGCCGAAGGCGATGTCCTTCTCGACGGTTAGGGCGAATATCTGGTTGTCCGGGTTCTGGAAGATGAGGCCGACGTGCTGAGCCAGCTTCATGATGGGGTTTTCCCTCGTGTCCAACCCTGCGATCTTTACGGTTCCTTCCATGACGCCGCTATAGAACTTGGGCACGAGACCGTTCAGGCATCTGCAGAAGGTAGTCTTACCGCAGCCACTGGGACCCGTCAGAAGTATGAACTCCCCGGGCTGAACCGTGAGAGAGATGTCCATGAGGACGGGTTTCTCAGAGTGGGGGTAGGTGTACTTCAGATCCTTGACTTCGATCAGTCCCAACTCAGCGGCCCTCACGAAACGGGGTTTCTGTATTGAACGCAGCCTGTGATATAATAGTTTAACCTATAATACTTTGCTGGGGTCTTCAAGCCTGCTTAGCTCGTCTAGGAAGAGCTTCTTGACATGCTTGACGAAATCCTCTATGCCGCCCTCACCGTTGAACCCAGCCGCGGTGGGGTGGCCGCTCCCCGAGCCGTTGAACCGGGAGGCGAGTATGCCCACCATCTCCCCCAAGTGAATCCCCGTAAGCCGATGAAACTGGTTCTTGGATCTCAAGCTTGCCCTCAGCGTACCCTTATCCGCCCCCACGACGACCGCCGCATCAGCGCCCATGGACAGGAGGGCCCGCGCCCCCGATGACTGGAAGGAGCCGAGGTGGCTAAACGCCAGCACCCAGTCTTCGACGACCTCGATCTCTGCCCGCTGCCCGGCCCTCAGTCTCGCTATCTTCTCCGAATGTTTGAAGGAGATGCTTAACAGCTCCTTGATCCTTGAGACGTTCCCGACTTTTTCGAGGAGAGAAGAGATGATCTGGAACGTCTCAGGTCCGCCCATGGAGAAGTGCTTGGTGTCGTACGCTATCCCAGTGAGTAAAGCTATCGAGGTAATCTCCGAGGGCTTTATGTCGTAGTGCATGTATATCCTGTAGACTAACTCGGAGGCCGAGGAGGCGTCAGGGTCCACCAAGTATAGGGTTGACAGCTCATACATTTCACTGTCCGGCAGATGATGGTCGATGAACACGATCCTTGCGTCCGTCTCCTTCAGCGGCGTCTCCCATCCGCCGAGCTGGTTCAGGCTACCGGTGTCGACCACTATGTAGGTGTCTGCTGCCTGAGCCGTCGTCTCGTATAGCTCGATGCCCAACGTCGATGCGATGCTCCTCGAGAGAACGCTGGCGTCGTCAGGGATCACGATGATTGGCTCTGAGCCCGTCAACGCTTTGACGAGCTCCTTCACGCCTTGGGCTGCCCCCAGCGCGTCTGGATCGGCGTTATGATGGCAGAGAACTATGACTTTACCGTCGATGACGTCACGGAACCGGTTCATCTCTGACTGCAAAACAGACACCGTCGCCCAGGAATAGTAAATGGTTGATCCAAGAACGTTAATAGTTATGTGTTAAGACGGAGTGATCCCCAGCTCCTTCTGGAGGGTATCCTGTAGGGTGGTTATCTTCTCCTTCGTCTTGTCCTCCTGCTTCTTTAGGACCTTGGCCCTCATCTCCAAGAACTCTCTTCGCTCCTTGAGCTCCTTCACCACTGTGTCCCTGTCCTTCTCCACGAGGACCGCTCCGACGCTCTTGTAGACCTTCGGGTTACCTTGAGCCTCTTCCAGTACCTCCAGCGCCTTGTCTGACTCCACCATCTCCATCTCTATCCTCTGCTTCTGGAGGAGGAGCTGCTGCATCGTGTTCTGTAGCTGCTGTAGCCTTTGTAGACGCTCCTGAACCTGGGGCGGAAGCTGAGCTATTCCCGACATGCGTACCTTAGATAAAACCATGCAGCCACGCTTTATACTTATCTAAAAAATTGGGAAAAAGAATGTTTTAACGGGTGCGAGTCCAGTCTCTGCCCAGCGTCTCACGGGCGATGACTATCTTCTGTATGTTGGCCGAGCCCTCTGCGCCGATGCAGTAGCTCATTACACCCCTCATACCCATCTCGAGGGGGCACTCCTCGGTGTAGCCGTAGGCGCCGAACCAGTACATGACTCGCCTGAAGGTGTCTAGGGCATAGTGAGGCGCAAGATACTTGCACATTGACAGGTACTTTGAGCACTCCAGAGCCGAGAAGGTGCCGTGCTGGTACTTCTGGTCCAGCATCCAGGCAGTCTTGTAGACCAGTTGCTTTATCGCTTCGCTGTGAGCAGCCATGTCAGCCAAGTCGAACTGTATCCCCTGGTACTTGGCCAGTGGTTGGCCGAAGGCCTTCCTCTCTTTAATGTAGTCCATGCCGATCTCGAGGCATCGCTGGGCTGCGCCTATGCAGCTGGACGAGACGAGGAGACGAGCCGCGTCGAAACCCTCCATAGTGTAGTAGAAGGCCCGGTTGGTCTCCCCGAGCTGGTACTCCTTTGGTATCTTGACGTCGGTCATCTGGAATCCGCCTGTGCTGATGGCCATCCGCCCCATGTTATCGACGCGCTTGGTGATCTCGACGCCCTCCTGGTTGATGGGTAAGAAGAACGACGTCATACCCCGATGTCCTTTGGACCGGTCGTTGTATCCCGAGACGAAGTAGCCTCCGTCCATTTCGACCGCCTCGGCGGTGCCGCTGATATAGCTTTTCTCGCCGTTGACGATCCAGCCGTCGCCGTCTGGCTTCAGCTCCGTCTTGTAACCGGCGACGTCGCTGCCTCCGCCCGGCTCGGTGACGCCGATGCCTATGAAGCTCTCGCCTCGTGTCGCTTTCTTTATGTAGTTCTCCTTTACCGTATCCGAAGCCAATCTGTTGACCACGTAGCCCCAGCTGGCCTGAACCAGGTAGAACACCGCAGACGCGACGGATATGTCGGCGTATCCCATCTCCTCCGCGGCTATGGTAGCTGTGACCCAGTCAGCGGCTGAGCCGCCGTCCTCCTCGGGGAGGGTCAGCAGCAGGAGGCCCATGTCTCCCATGCCCTTGATAAAGCTCTTGGGTAGCTCGTGCTTAGTGTCGTTCTCCCTGACCTGCTCCAGGCTCAGGTTCTTCGACAGCCACTCTCTTATTGCCTCACGGAACAGTTCCTGTTCCTCTGTGAACGAGAAATCGATCAAGTTATCTCACCAGATAAATCTTTTTGAGTTAACGACAGGGTATATAAGAGCTTCGTCAACGGGCGAAAGGATAATCGACGTGAGCCTGATTGGGGTTGGCGAGTACTCTATATATCCACAGCGACTCATTTTGCATGGGTTTACAGATGAAGGTCCTCGTTCTAGGGATGGGGCTGATGGGTCCAACGATCGCCAAAGACTGCTGCACTGACCCAGAGGTCACCAAGGTAACTGGATGCGACATAGATGAAGGGAAGCTGGAGGAAGCCAAGAAGTATGTGGATAGCCCAAAGTTCGACACGGCCGTGGTAAGCGTCACCGATCATGACGCCCTCGTTGAGATCATGAAGGGCTATGACTTGGTCGTCCACGGGACAGCCTCCAGATTCAGCATTAACGCGTTACGGGCCGCGATGGAGGCAAAGATAGACATAGTGGATCTAGCCGGCGGCGGGTACCCCCAGGAGGGAATCATATATGACGAGGTGGAGAAAGCAGGGATAACGGCGATGCCCGGATGCGGAGTTGACCCGGGGCTCATAGACATACTATCCGGTCAAGCCATCCACATGCTGGACCAAGCCGACGAGGTGCTGTTCGCCTGCGGCGGGCTCCCGAAGAACCCTGAACCTCCTCTCGACTACAAGATAGTTTTCGGCGGGACGAGGATGCCTGTTCGCCCCGGAAAAGTACCCATGATCGTCGACGGAGAGAAGATGGAGATGGACAGATACTCGGAGGTGGAGTCCATCTTCGTCGAGGGGCTTGAACCTATGGAGGCGTTCGTCGACGGTTACCCGTCCTCCCTGCTTAAGCTGTGTGTAGAGAAGGGGGTCCAGAACTTCAGGGGAAAGACGATCAGGTACTCCGGGTTCGTTGACAAGATCATGTTCCTGAACGATCTTGGCTTAATTAGCGAAGAACCCGTAGACTACGAGGGAACCAGAGTGGTCCCTAGGGAACTCTTCCACAAGATCATATATCCCTTGGTGAGGTTCGACACCGCTGAGGGAGACAGAGACCTGACGGTGCTGCTGGTGAGAGTCTCGGGTATTAAGGACGGGAAAGAGATGAACTTCAGCTACGATATGGTTGATTTATACGAAGAGGATAAACAGATAACCTCGATGGCTAAGACCACGGGATACACTGCAGCCATAATAGCCAGAATGCTCGGGCGAGGAGCAATCAAACAAAAGGGAATACAGTGGCCGGTTCATGTAATCCGCGGCGAACTGTGTGATGAACTCCTTGGGAGCCTTAGGGAGAGAGGGGTGGTCGTCACCGAAACGGTCACAACGACTCGGACACTATAGTTACCTGTTTCGATTATACTTGACTATTAGAAGACTCAGGTAGCCGTGAGTATATTATTAGAGACAGTATGGTCGGGACGTGGAAGACGCACAACTCGAATTTAGGGTCTAGAAACCTGTAGCCCGTCCTCTGTATGAAGCCGATGATGAGTGAAATGGCCATCAGAACCATGACCGTTGTCCTCCAGGACTCTTTCTCGCCGGGCAAACCTCTAACCAATCCCTTTATGGTGAGCCTAGGAGATCGATTAGGGGAATGTCTTGGAACGTGCCTTCAGGAAGGCTCCTCCTAACCGTCATCGGTAGAACCCGCTCGTTAAGCTCCACTATGGCGATGTCTATTGCGTCGCTGACATCTATGTCGAGCTGGACGAGTATCGGTGCGCCCAAGGACACCTGTAGCGCTCTGGCTCCTACTATTCTCGCCCTCTCGAAGCGCGTCAGCTTCGGAGGCCCGATCATCACATTATCACTCAATTTGATCGCTTCAACATGATTCAGTGGGTTCAAGCTTGGCTCAAACACAGCGTTTCTTCTCGAGGCCCTTGTTGTCTGATTCATTTTTAGGTTTGGCAGCCAGTGAACGAAACAGACAAGCACCTCGAAGCTACTACCCAAACCAAAGAAACTAGATATAAACATTTTCTTGTTTTATAGCTACCTTAATAAACCCGTTCAACTGGAACCAACAAATATCTAGATAAAGATGGGAAACAGAGGTTTTTCCACGTTATTTCTCGGAAACGACCTCGTTTCTCATGACGCCCAGTTTCTCGATGCCTGACTCTATCACGTCCCCGACCTTGAGGAGCCCCAATTGGTGCGCGGCACCTACGCCGGATGGAGTGCCCGTGGCGAAAACGTCTCCTACCTCCAAGGTTATGCCGTCGCTCAAGGTGCTTATTATGGTCTTGACGTCGAAGATCATGTCGCTTGTGTTGGCCTTCTGACGCGTCTCGCCGTTGACCCTGCACCAGAGGTCTAGCTTCTGGGGGTCGTCCACCTCTTCAGGGGTCACCAGGTATGGGCCCATGGGGGCGAAGGTGTCCTGGCTCTTGCCCCTGTACCACTGGTTATGCTGCCGCTGCAGCGTACGCGCGGAGATGTCCTGGAAAACCATGTAGCCCGCCACGTGGTCCAGCGCCTCGTCCTTGGAGATGTATTTACCTTCTTTGCCGATGACGAAGGCTAGCTCCACCTCGTAGTCGAGTCTCTCCACGGCCCTGTTGTAGACGACGGGGTCGTAGGGACCCGTTATAGATGTCGGCGGCTTGGTGAAGAAAACAGGGTGCGGCGGCAGAGGTCTGTCACTTCCCCCCTCCTTCACGTGCTCCGCGTAGTTCAGGCCCATGCAGACTATGTTCTTCCTAGTTCTCGGTATGGGGGCGGCGAGGCTGACTTCATTGAGCTTCATTAAGCCCATGGATTTCCCTGAAGCCAGGTTTTCCTCTGCTTTCTTTACTGCCTCTCCAACCTTCTCCATCCCTTTCTCCCTCATGTTCAGGAGCCCCAGCATGGAGAGGTCTGAACCCAGCGCATTGTTGATGTCTAGTATGTGGTCCTCTACGACGGCCCCGAGTCCGTATCCATTCTTTGTCCTATGTGTGATGAGCTTCATGTCAGATATTGAGGCATGCTTCAACTTTTAACACTATTCACGGTGGAAGGTAAACGAGATATCCATGAACTACGTGTATTGGGCTATGAAAGTCAATACACATGAGAAAGCTGATGCGAGGCTGCTGGGGACACCAATCCTTTTAGAGAAGAGTACAGCGGTCGTCGAGCTCACGGCTACGGAGGAGATGACCATAGATAACAGGGGCCTCATCCACGGTGGGTTCACCTTCGGGCTAGCCGACTACGCCGCGATGCTCGCCGTCAACGACCCTCTCGTGGTGCTCGGTTCGGCTGATGTCAAGTTCACCGCGCCCGTGAAGATCGGAGAGAGCATGGTGGCTACAGGCGTCGTCGAGGCCGTGGACGGTAGGCGGCGCGACGTCTCGGTGGAGGTCTCCGTCGGCGAAAAGGTGGTGCTCGAGGGCACCATGGCGTGTTACGTGCTTCAGAGACATGTGTTGGACAAGTAGACAGTATGTATTGTCGTTAGCCTTCTTCGCTAAGCTTTTTATACGTTAGAGTGTAACTGAGGGGAAGTCTAGGTGATAACGTGCCTATAGTAATAGATCCATCGAAG
Source organism: Candidatus Bathyarchaeota archaeon (assembly GCA_030669135.1). GTDB lineage: Archaea > Thermoproteota > Bathyarchaeia > TCS64 > TCS64 > RBG-16-57-9. The sequence continues at coordinate 8,186 of DAOVEE010000051.1, forward strand.
GATGGCTTAGAGAAGGTTCTTAGAGACTACCAGATCGAGGCCCTCAGACGCGTATGGAAACACGACGGGGAGGGTCTAACCTCACGAGATGTTTACGAGGCTGTCAACGAGAGGCTCGACGGCGGAAGGAGCGTGTCCCGCGCATCGATAATCAACTTCCTCAATTCCATGTGCGACGAAGGCGTTCTGGATTTCGAGGAAGAGACCTGTAAGGGCGGCATGCGCAGAAGGTACAGGAAGGGGATGGACGAGGCCGCGTTCAAGAAGTATGTGGCGTCCACCGTGCTCAGGAGCCTAATGAAGGACTTCCCTGAGCAGACCGTGGAGGCGATAAAGTCCAACCTCGACGCCGATTCCCTGAAGAGGCTCCACGACTAGCTTCAAGCTTATTTACTTTATTCATATATTTTCTTCATACACAGGATGAGGATCACAGTCGACGTCAAGGCGGGCTCTAACAGGGACTCAGTCGAGTTGATCGAGGAGGGTCACTACATGGTCCATGTGAGGGCCCCTCCCCGCAAAGGTAAGGCAAACGCCGCGATAGCGAAGCTGCTGAAGAGGCATCTGGGGCGTCCAGTGATTTTGGTCTCAGGGCGCACCAGCAACAGGAAGATATTCGAGGTCCATGAGTAGTTTGGTTTTAATGCCGCGTTTTGCCTGTTAGATGTGACTCGATTTGGTTGAGGTAATGAAGGGGCTCAGGGCCGTTGAGATAGCTAAGGCGGACGGCTTGGACACCGAGGTATATATTCTTGAGTGCGACGGCTGGCTGATCTTGGTGGACGTCGGCTTCACACCCCAGTGCCACGAGAGCATCCAGGCGGAGCTGGGCGAGATGGGGGAGACTTGGGAAAAAATCAAGATGATCATAATCACCCACGCCCACGGCGACCACATAGATAACCTGCCGCAGGTGAGGGAGCTCACCGGCGCGGAGGTCGTGATAGGGGAAGGCGACGAGGGTAAGCTCTACGAGCGCACGGGAGTGAAGGCTGACGTCATACTGGGGCACGGCGACCTCATCGGGGCCTGCGGCGGCGTCGAGATAGTGCATGTGCCCGGGCACAGCGACGGTAACCTGTGCCTCTACCTGCGAGGATACAAAACCATCATCGCCGGGGACACCGTGTTCGGGGACAGCGAGGGCAACCTGGAGGCGCCGCCTGAGAAGTACTGTGAGGACGTCGTGGAGGCTTGGAAGAACCTAGGCATTCTAGCCGACTACGACTTCGACGCGCTGCTGCTGAGCCACGGGAAGAACACGGTGACTGGCGCGAAGGAAAAGGTTTTGAAGCTCATCGAGGCCTGCGCCTAGCCGAGCTTCGATATTACTTGCTTAACCACTTTCCCCGGCTCGACGCCCAGCTCCTTTGCCTTGCTGGTAGCCGCCTTTATCTCGGCGTTAAGGACGTCGCTGAAGGAGTTGACGCCGCTCACTATGGCTGCAGCCGCTCCGAGCCTCTCAGCTACCTCTAGGTTGAGGTACCCGCACATGACGAAGCCTTTGTCTCCCTTGATGAGGAGAAGCGGGGGTAATTCGGGGAGAGTGGACTTCACTCCCTGGAAGGTCTTGCCGTCTATGACGAACTTGTCTATCTCGAACATGTTGATCAGGGATAGTGTCATGTTACCTGTACTAATCATCTTCGAAGGTTGTAGAGAAAAACGGTGACCTGCTACAGGTCAGATCGGAAAAAAAAATTTATTTGTAGATTAGTGGGAAGGTGGTGTATATCTTTACGCCGAGGACGAGGTTTTCTATGGTTATGTGTTCGTTTGGCTGGTGGGCTTGGCCGGTTAGGCTTGTGCCGTAGCCGAGGCTGGGTATTCCCGCTATCCTGCTGGTGCTGATGCCGTCCGTGCCTCCTGTGAGTATCTTCATGTTGACTGGTTTGTCGGTTATCTTGTGGATGATGTCGGTGAACTGGTGGGCGAAGCTGGTGTCGGGGGTCTCGCAGAACCCGGCGGTGTCGTCGGGCTTATGGTCCCGGTGCTCAACTTCTAGTCCTTCTATGCCTGACTCTTTGACATGCTCCTTTATCCGCTCGACCACTCTTAGCTGGTGGCTGCCGGGT
>DAOVEE010000123.1 GCA_030669135.1 Candidatus Bathyarchaeota archaeon
CGTTTCATCTGTAAACCCTAATCCCTGGAGACGTTGCCTGAGCCGACGGCGTCCATCCTGCCCCCGCCTACCGCTTCGATCCTTCTCATGTAGTCTGCGAGCAACCCGCTCATCTTCACCTCGGCCTCCTCCACCTTAGGAGCCTCCAAGACGAAGTCCACCTTTATCGTGTGGATCTTGTTCCTGTCCTCACCTTCCACGGGCGGCGTCGCCGCGTTCTTGATGTAGGTGTCCGGGTAGTCTCGCTGCATCTGCCTGTAGAGGGGGAAGAAGTCCCTCCACACCATGCTGATGTAATAGGTGCGGGCAAGGAAGACGCTGGTCGCCGTGCTCGCGATCATGGGCGCGATGTGGGCGTCAAACATACCCCTCATCTCCGAGGGGACCCCGGGGAGAGTGCATATCTTCTTACCCGCTTCCTCGACGCACATCCCCACCGAGAAGCCCACCGGGTTCTGCATCGGCGTGCTGCCCTCCAGCACATGGGCCATCCGTTCGCCGCGCCTATGCGTCGCATCGTCGGTGATGCCCCGCCGCCGGTACACGGTTCTGATCTTCTCGGCCCCTTTTTCGTCTATGACTGTTCTCCGTCCCAGAGCTTCCCCGATGCTATCCACCGTGAGGTCGTCCTCGCTGGGCCCGAGGCCGCCGCTGAAGATGATGAAGTGGGCGTCTCGCTTCAAAGCGTCGTGCAGCGCCGCCGCGATGGTCTCAGGCTCGTCGCCTATCAAGGTGACTCGCCGAAGACTGGCTCCGAGCTCGGCGACGCGCTGGGCGATCCAGTGGCTGTTGGTGTCCAGTATCCTGCCGTAGAGAAGCTCGTCCCCAGTCACGATGATCTCGACGTTGACGCTGCCCGTGGGCTTCATGTCAATGGATGCATTGTCGGCGGCTTATACGCGTTATCCTTACCCTTATATCTCCCCAATAGTTGAAGAAAATGATAGCTATGGAGATAGAGAACTGGACCGTCGAGAAGGCGCTCAAGGTGGGCGCCGAGATGGAGCTGGAGAGCTACACCCTCTACACCGAGACGGCGGAGAAGGCCACGTACCCCGGCGCGAAGAAGCTTCTCACGGAGCTCGCCGCCGACGAGAAAAGGCACCGCGAGTACTTTCTTCAGGGGCTCAAGGATCCCAAGAACGTTAAGATGCGTACGCTGAAGGAGCGCATCCCTGACCTTAAGATAACGGACAGGCTGGTCAAGGTCCCTCTGGACCCGCAGGCCGACTACCCGCAGATACTGATCTACGCGGCGCAGCGGGAGAAGGCGACCCACGACTTCTACGTCCAGATCGCCCGCAGGTTCAGGGACGTCGAGTTGGGTAAGATGTTCAACAACTTCGCCAAGGAGGAGCTACGCCACAAGTACCTCCTAGAGAAGGAGTACGACGACGTGGTCCTCGCCGAGATGTAGCTCGGCCCCAACCCTATTCTATCGTGGCGTGACGCAGCATCATCGAGTCCACGCTGAGGCCCAGCCTGTTCATGAGCTCGGCGATGATCGAGTCAAGGAATATCATGGTCGTGTCCTCGAACATGGTTCCCATGGGCGCTAGGCTCTCGTGTTGTCCCTTCAGCTGCCTTATATGGTATTCATTCTCAGAGGCGATGTCCTCCCGGCCGGGGATGTCGACGACGAGGTCCGCCGTCTGGGCCAGCGGCGACTCCTCTTGGCTAGTGATGGCGACGACTTTGGCGTTGAGGCTCTTGGCCATCTGGGCCGCTGCCAGGGGCACCGTGGTTTTACCGCTCCCGGAGATGACTATGACCATGTCGCCTTCGCCGACGTTGGGGTTGATGGTCTCCCCCAGAACGTAGACCGGGAAGCCCAGGTGCATGAGGCGCATGGCGAACGCCTTGCCCACCAAGCCGCTCCTGCCAGCGCCCACGATGAGCACCTTCTTACCCCGCGTCCTCGTGTCCATCAGGCTCTCAAGCAGCGTCTTAACCTCCTCTTTGTTAAGGCCGCGGAGGGCCGATGAGATGCTTTTTATCAGCTCCTCGTAGGCTTGGGCGAAGTACTCCATATCGTGAGAAAGTGAGTAGAGAAGAGTAAATAACAGTTAGGGGATTGCTAGCAGTAACTTAACGACTTTTTCTAGGTGGTTTTTTGATGTAGGATCCAGATTGCATACATGCGACAAAAAGACTGATTCCAACTAATATAGATATTAAAGAATAACCTGGAATTCCTGAAGAATCCTTGTTTTGAGCTTCTAGTAATTCTTTGTAAGCAGTATCTAACTCGCAATATGAAGTATTCATTTCATTATACCTGTCTAAAAGAGCGATATATTCCTCGAAAAGAAGCTCATAGTTAGAGTATAACTGATTATATTCTTCAGTAATACTGACAAGTTCTTCAGTTAATTCATCGACACGCGCGCGCAATGCAGCTATCTCTTCCGAAGAGTCTGATGTTTCAGGTTCAGTTTCTGTTATTTCAGGTTCTACGTAAGCGTATCTTTCAAGAAGAGTCCAAGTATATGGATCAAATTCGTTGTTAGTGTAATCTGTTAGCTCTGCATGACCGAGTAAAAGCATTAACTCATTAACATTCAATAAATGACTCTCATTAAACACTACATATACAACGGCTATCAAACGACCATATTTGTCACGTCCAGTTTTTTGGTCTGTGTCAAGATACACAATCTGTCCATCAATTAGTTCGGTAAGAGCATCTGTAGCTTCAGAACCACCAGACGCGTACCATTCGGGGCAACTTACATCTGCAAGCCTTACCTCATCCCCTTGAATGTAAAATGAATCTCCGTCAATAACTTGTGTCACAGGGGCTACTACATCTGTCTCATAAGCTAAACAATTAGGAACCAAAAAAAGTGATAATATTATGATTAAGATGAAAGTAATTTTCTTGAACATTCATCAATAGAATGCGAAGTATCATTAAAAGTATTAGCATGGTATTATCACGCGCGAGAGACTCTTTCTAAGCATCTGGCTGTAAGACGCTGATCTTCAGGATACCAGGTTAGCCCCTGTCCTGCTTGTCTATGTTGAGGGGCTGCCTCTCCAGCAGCTCTCCCTGCTTCTCCGTCCAGCATTCGAGGCAGAGGACGCCGTATCGCGGCGTGTTGACCCTGACCTGATCCTTGTCTATCTCCTTCTCGCAGAGGGCGCAGACGTTCTCCTGGGGCTTCAGCTCGGTGATGACCTTTGGGTTCTCCCTGAGGTAGTTCTCTATGAGCCTGCTCTTGGATATCCTGTTCTCCTTGGCGAGGCTGGAGAGGGTTCTGTCCAGCTCCTCTGAGATTGATATTGATATCTTCTGTACCATCCAGACACCCAAGAATGGTGGGAAATAGGTAGTATATAAGTAGTATGGAGCCTCAGCAGTGGCCTAGGAGCCTCTCAGCCGCCCTGCTGCGGCCGAAAACCACATAGTCCTTGAACCCCAGCGCCTCCGCCTTGGTCTTCTTGCCGTTGGCCACCGACACCATCTCGTCGAAGATGCGGCGCCCCACGCTGTTGAGGCTCTCGCCGCCGTCCAGGATGGTGCCCGCGTTGATGTCCATGTTGTCCTCTAGGTTCTCGTAGGTCTTGGGGTTGCCCGTGATCTTGATGACGGGCGCCACTGCGTGGCCCGTGGTGCTGCCTCGTCCGCTGGTGAAGCAGACCACCTGTGCGCCTGCGGCCACCATGTGGGTGACGCTGGGCACGTCCCAGCCCGTGCCGTCCTGAAGATATAGGCCCGGCTCGTCGGGGAGGTCGAACCTGTCCCACGTGTTCCAGAGGACGCCCTGGATGGGCTTGGTGCCGCCCTTCCTGATGGCGCCGAGGCTCTTCTCCTCTATGGTGGTGAGGCCGCCGTCGATGTTGCCCTTGCTCATGTACCGGCTGTCCACCCCCATGGCGCTGAGCCTCTTCTCCTGCTTCTCTATCATCTCGTAGATGTCCTTGGCCACCTTCTCGGTGACGGCGCGCCTCGCCAATATGTGCTGGGTGCCTATCATCTCCTGGGGCTCGCTGAAGATCACCGTGCCCCCCTCCTCGATTAGCCTGTCCGCGGCCACCCCCACCGCCGGGTTAGCGGCCAGGCCGCTCGTGGCGTCGCTGCCCCCGCACTCCACCGCCAGAGTCAGCTCGCTCAGGGGGAAAGTCTCTCTCTGGAGTTCCCCGACTTCTTGTGACATGCGCTGAAGGGCACGCACGCCCTTCTCCATGGATTTTATGGTGCCGCCGTCCTCCTGTATGACTATGCTCTCGATGGGCTTCCCGGTGTCTTTGAGGCCCTCCATGAGTATGTCGTTGGTCAGCACCTCGCAGCCCAGCCCGAAGAGCAGTATCCCCGCAACGTTGGGGTTCCTGCCGGTGCCGACTAGGGCGTTCACCAGCATCTCATCCGCCCTGCAGCCATGGTACTGGGTCACCGCGACGGCTCCCTCCACCTGGGCGGCCACCTGTTTCGCAGGTTCGTAGCTGCAGTCGATGGGGGCTATGACGAGCAGGTGGTTCCTTATACCGACGCTGCCGTCGGGCCGCTCGTAGCCGTAGAACTCGTTCATTTCTCTGCCTCCAGCTCGCTCGTCGGGAGCCGACCCGACTCCACGTTGTGGGTGTGAACCCACTCACCCACCGTTATCGGCTTTGAGGCAACTCCGATGACCTCCCCGTACTTTATGATCTCTTCTCCCTTGTTGAGCTTCCTGAGAGTCAGCTTGTGCCCGAAAATGATGTCCTCGACGGGCTTCGTGTCGAGGATGACCTCGCCCATTGGGCTGAGGACTTCGACCTGCTCGCCCTTGGACACGTCGTCTGTCACGGTGGCGACGTTGTCCCTGTCGTCCAGCTGTATAGCCTTCTTCATCTTCAACCCTCCAACGCCTTCCTGGGTATGCAGGAGGTCCCGTCCGGTATAACCGCTACCTTCGAACCCTCACCGTGGTGTTTCTTTAGCTCCTCGATGACCTCAGGCCAGCCCCTGATCCACTGGACTATCTCCTGCTCGTACCTCATCTCGAAGCTCTTCAGAGGATGCTCGCCATAGATGATGAGTCTCTTGCCCTTTGCTAGGCCCCTGCTCCCGGGGCTCCAGAGGCTGGCGCCTATGTTCTTGCCGTGCCTGTTGAAGAGCCAGTGGTTTATGTCGCCGTCAGGGTCGTCGTTCACAAGCACTATGGAGCCGTCCGGCTTGACGCTGTTATAGGCCGACCAGAACCCTAGGTAGGGCTCGTTCTCCCTCATGTAGCTGCCCACCACCACAACGTCGGCCTCAGGGCTCTCCGTGGCGTGCCACCTCATCGCCCCCGCCGCCGCCTTCCTCTGAGTCTCCACAAAGTCGCCGGCGTAGAGCTCCAGCGGGTCGCGTCTCAGGTTGAGCACGGTGTCTATCTTGTAGTCGAGCCCAGCCATCCCGGCGGCCTCCTCGGCGTCAAGCCTCATCACGTTGCCGTCGTTGCACAGGTAACCAGTTGTCTCGTGGGGCGTCAGCCCAGGGCCGAACCCCCCTATGTTGCCGTGGTTGAATCGGATGGTCTCGACGCCTGGGCTTATGAGCTTCCCGCCGCCGCTGAGGCCCGTTAACCTGTGGAAGAGCACGGTGCCGACGCCTATCTTCAGGTCGCATGCCATGACCTCGCTGTTCACGTAGGCCGGGCAGCCGCGGCTCGTCTCTCCGAGGTAGTCCAGCATCTCGTAGGGGTTGTGGTTGTAGACCTGGTACTCTGAGACCACGTCGTCGCCAAGCTTCTTCACGAAGTCCCTCCTGCCGTAGGTGCCGTGGGTTCCCGGGG